>CADBUA010000186.1 GCA_902797665.1 uncultured Lachnospiraceae bacterium
CCCCTGGCCCGTTTCATCGCAACCATGAATTATGGTTATGCTGGGACCAGGGACCTCAATGACGCCCTCTGCTCCCGCTTCGCGGTGCTCGATATGCCCCTGATCTCGGAGGAGAACCTCTCCCGCCTTCTTTCTGCCAGCTTTCCGAATCTCAGAAAGGCGATCCTGGGACAGTTTGTAAAGCTTTTCTATGAGATCGAGCGAAAGGCGGAGAGCGCTGAGATCTCAGAGAGGGCTTTGGATCTTCGGGGACTGATCGACGCCATCCGCCTGATGGAGAAGGGGGTCTTAAGCGGGGATGCCTTTGAGATGTGCATTGTGAACAAGACTTTCGACGCCTACGAGCGGAAGCTGGTTCTGGACGTCATCAAAAGCCGCATTCCCATGGATCTTACGAAGGGTGATGTCTTTGACTGACCTGGCTTGATCCTGAAATCAAAGTTGCATCATTGTCAGATCACAGAGCTGGAGGATTGGAATGATCAGGCAGCACTACACCGCGTCGTCCCGGCGGGCGATGAATGTCATCTGGAACGCGGCGGAAGACTATGATTTCGACTCTCCATTTGAGGCCTTCTTTCCGAACGGGGATCCGGACTATTACTTTGATCTGGTAATCGGCCTCTCCCAAAAGTGGCTGGACCTTAGAGCCATCTCTGATTTTCTGGACAGTCTCGGGAACTCCTCCGCCGCGGGGGAGGCATCAAGTGTGCTCTGGCTGGGGCTTGAAAACTGCGTCTATGAGAAGGAGCTCCCAGAGCGGCCGATCCTGTCCCGGATGAGGAAGGAGCGGGCGGAAGCGTTTTTCCATTACAGCAGCAGCCTGTCCAGACAGCAGATGATGCTGACTTCCATGCGCGTTTACAGCCAGGAGGAGGCAAGATGGAGCAAGGTTCTGGGGCGGAAGGTCCATTCGCTGAGCCCCCGTGAGATGCAGGAGGCCCGGGAGCTTGAGTTTCCAGGGAGTCTTGACACAGGCCAGATTCTTCACCGCATGAAAGAGATCGCGAAGAAGTACTTTCACCTGACAGCGGGAAAGGGAGACGCCGGCAGGAGAATATCTGTCACGGGACTCGGGCGAAAGATCGCGGGAGCTTTCCTTGGATCTGAGAGGCGAAACATAGATCTTCTGGTCCTGCGCCGCGGGAATGTTTCGGGGGATGAGAAGGGAAGCGTGCATCTGAATCACAACATCGGGGAGATCCACATTTCGAAGGATCCGGAGCGGGATCTTGCCTATATCAGATCTGCCTTCGGGGAATGCCTCTTTTCGGAGAAGGAAATGCGGCGCCTCGAAAACTTCCTCTGCAGCGGGGACGATGCCGGCTGTCGGCTCTGGTTTGCCTCTCCCGCCCTGGGGATGAGAGCCGGAGATCGGGAAGGGAAAAAACTTCAGGAGGATCAGCTCGCCCAGAGAAGGCGGAATGAGACCTATTACCGGGACAACATCTTCCGCATCAAGGAAAGCATCCGGAACCTGTCTGCCCAGACAGATACAATCTTCTCCTCCTACCTCCGGGCGCTGCCGGAGAAAAGCCGGCGGGGAAAGATCCAGGCGGAGTATGCCTGGCAGCTTCCTGTCTTCGGGGATGGGAAAGTCTTTCTTGCGCCATCGGATACCCTGGAGGTCACCGTGTCAGTGGATCTTTTGCTCGATGCCTCCCAGTCCCGCATGAACGCTCAGGAGGTCATCGCCTCCCAGGCCTTCATCATCGCGAAGAGCTTTGAAGCCTGCCACATCCCGGTGCGGGTCTCCGCCTTCCGCTCTCTCCGGGGCTTTACGGTGATTCAGAGACTGAAAGAGTATGGAGACCGGCTCTTCGAGGGGATCTTCGGCTACTATGCCGCCGGCTGGAATCGAGACGGACTCTGTCTGAAAGCGCTGGATTATCTCCTGGAGGAGCAGAGTGGGCGGGGACTGAAGAAAGTGCTTCTGGTTCTGACAGACGCAAATCCCAATGACTCCGTCCCTTTGGGGCCGCAGGAAGGGAAACGCTTCAGCCGGGAGTACGAGGGGGAGGATGCGGTGGAGAGCACGGCAAAAGCCGTGCGCCAGCTCCGCGCCCACCAGGTTTCCACTTCAGCGGTCTACTATGGCTCCAGCGCCCACCTGGACAACGTCCACCGGATTTACGGGCAGGGCTATGTACGGGTGCTCAGCCTGACCCAGCTTTCTGATGCCGTCGCGGCCCTTCTGAAGCGGAGCCTTCAGGAGAGCAGCAGTGACATTGAAGGGAACAGCATTTAAGGGAAAAGGCGCGAGGGACTCTGGCGCGAAGGGATGCGGCACTTTTGCGAAGGACATGGACGATTGTGTGAAGAATTGCCAGGATTGGGAGGGAGCTGATGAGCGCAAAGACACTGCCGGCGGAGTTTCTCTCCGGGATGGAGCATCTGCTGGGGGAGGAATTCCCGGACTTTCTGAAAAGTTATGAGAAGGAGCGTCTGAACGGCCTCCGGGTAAACACACTGAAGCTGACACCGGAGGAGTTTGAGGAGATCGCGCCTTTTCCCCTGAAGCCTGTTCCCTGGATTCCCAACGGCTACTACGTGGACTATCGGGATCAGCCGGCCCGGAGCCCTTACTTCCAGGCTGGGCTTTACTATCTCCAGGAGCCTTCCGCCATGACCCCGGCCTCGATTCTGCCAATAGCGCCCGGCGACCGGGTGCTCGATCTCTGCGCGGCACCGGGAGGCAAGGCGACGGAACTGGGCGCTCGTCTCAGAGGGCAGGGACTTCTCGCTGCCAATGAGATCTCTCACTCCAGGGCAAAAGCCCTTCTCCGGAACCTGGAACAGTTCGGCATCTCCAATGCTGTCGTTCTGAATGCGCTTCCGGCAAAGCTGGCTGGCCGCTTTCCTGACTACTTTGACAGCATCCTCGTCGATGCCCCCTGCTCCGGGGAGGGGATGTTCCGCAAGGATGACACGGCCATTTCGCTCTGGACGCCGGCGAAGGAGGAGGAATGCGCTGCCATTCAGAGAGATCTGATTCTCTATGCCGCCGAAATGCTCAGGCCCGGCGGGTATCTCCTCTATTCCACCTGCACCTTCACACCATTGGAAAATGAATGTGTGATCCAGCATCTCCTGAAGAGAAGACCTGATTTTTCTCTCTGTGAGATCCCCCGCAGGACCTTTCATGGAGGGAGTTCTGAGGGGGATGCGGATGCACGGAGCTTTGCTCCCGGCTTTTCCGCAAAGTCTCTCCGGAAGCTGGGCTATCCCCTGGAGGAGACAGAGAGGGAGAGCGGGGATGGAGACCTCACGAAGACTGTCCGCCTCTGGCCGCACAGGATCGCCGGAGAAGGACACTTCCTGGCCCTGCTCCAAAGAAGGGAGGACAGCGATCAGGGAAATCCTGTGCGCTCTGAGAGCATGGAGCGCCCGGAGAGATCCGCGGGGCTGGAAAAGAGCCGGAAAAAGAGGAAGGACCGTGGAAGAGAAGGGGATTTTGCAGCTTCAGGCGCGCTCAGCGCCGCTGAGCGGGACCTTCTCTCTGATTTTCAGAGAGAGCAGGGGGAGCTGTGGGAGATCGCAGGGAAGAGCCTGGAAAAACACGGTGGAAAAGTCTACCTGAATCCCGCAGATACCCCCGACCTTACCGGGATCCCCTCCCTCAGGAAGGGTCTTTACCTGGGAGAGATCAGAAAAGACCGCTTTGAGCCCTCCCAGGAGCTCGCCATGACCCTGCCGCGGATGATGCGGGCGGGGGATGGGAGAGAGCTCCGCAGGATCTCTTTCGCCCGCAAGGATGAAAGAATCAGCCGCTACCTGAGAGGGGAGACCATCTCCCTTTCAGAAGGAGAAGAGAAGCTATCAAATGGCTGGGTTCTGGTCTCAGTGGATGGCTTTCCCCTTGGCTGGGCCAAGCTGGTGAACGGGACACTGAAGAATAAGTATCTGACGGTCTGGAGAATCAGCTGAACGCTTCCTGGATCTTCGACGGATAATCCTTGAAAAAAACAGATAAGATAGAAGAAAATACAAAAAGATATAGCGGAATTAAAGCAAAAAGGAGCATTAAAAAGGATAAAAGGAAGATAATAAGGATAAAAGGAAAATAATAAGGATAAAAAGACAGCAAGATAAGATAAAAATAATAATAACAAAGAAAAAGGAGCGACGGAAAGAAAAGAATAAGGGAAAAAGAAAAGGAAAGAAAAGGGAATGACTGAGGCGGGCAGGAGCCTTTGCGGCTGCATACCCGCCTTTTTTGTGTGAAACGGCCAGGGAGAACTGATCTTCCGCAGGAAGACTGTATGTTAAGAATATAAGGGGTGCCCGGAAGAGAAACGGGGGGTAAGCTAAAAATGTTATGTAAGAATTGAAAGGCTGTAAGAAAACATTTTAATTGGCTGAAAAACACAGAAATGAATAGGAATAAACAGAAAAGAAGTATGTTATTAAATGAAAGGTTGTACAGTATACCACACCACACTATACTATAC
>CADBUA010000187.1 GCA_902797665.1 uncultured Lachnospiraceae bacterium
TCGTGCATTCTCTTCGATGAAATTTCTCTTGGCCTTTCTCCGATCACGGTCCGGGATGTCTATGCCTGCCTGAGGCGCCTCAATCAGGAAGAGAAGATGACGGAGCTATTTGTCGAGCAGGACTTTGACCGGGTCATCACGGAAGCAGAGACCTGTTTTGTGATGCGGAAAGGGGAGATTGTTCTTTCCGGGCGGACGGAGGACCTGGACCGGGAGGCCGTCCGGGAAGCTTACTTTGGCACAGAAGCGGAGGAGCGTACGGAACCATGGAATTCATTCAGCTCGTGATCAACGGCCTGCTTCTGGGAGGGGTATATGTCCTCCTGGGGCTTGGCATGTCCATCATCTTCGGCATTGTCGGGCTGACCAATCTCGCCCATGGGGAGTTTGTTGTTCTCGGAGCCTATGCCTCGACGCTCATTGCAGGGGCACTCGGCGTGGACCCCCTTCTGACCCTTCTTCTGACTCTGCCTGTGATGTTCTGCCTGGGGGCTGGACTTCAGATTCTACTGATCAACAGGGCGATGAAGAAAGGCGGGGAGGTGGCACTTCTTGTCACCTTCGGCATCTCCATCATGCTTCAGGATGGGATGCTATTGCTCTTTTCGGCGGACGCCCGGCACGCCGAAGCCTCCTATTCTCTTTCTTTTCTGCGCCTTTGGCGTCTGAACATTTCTACTGTCAATCTGGCTGTTTTTGCCGTCTGCATGGTTTTTGTGCTGGGGCTGACTCTATTTCTGAACCATACCTACACCGGCCGGGCCATCCGCGCCGTATCGGATGACCATGCGGCCGCCAGACTGTGCGGCATCAGTATTGACAGAATCTATGCCATCGCCATGGGGACGGCCATGGCCATGGCTGCAGCCGCGGGATGCTGCGTTTCTCTGAAATGGACCTTTTATCCCAGCTCGGGCGGCCGCTACCTTCTGATCTCTTTTGTCGTCGTGATCATTGGCGGCATGGGAAGTGTCTTTCGGACACTTGTGGCGGGTCTCCTGTTCGGCCTTGTGCAGGTGATTGGCGGGGCCAGCACCGGCCTGGTCATCAGCTACGCTGCCCTGCTGCTGATTCTGGCTTTCTCACCAAAGCGCTATCTGAATGAGGGACAGAGGGAAAGGGAGGATGCCGATGTCTGATCGATCTGCATTTTTCAAGGGACGATTTTTCAGCCTTTTTTTCTTTGCCCTGGCGCTTTTCTACCTGCTGATCTCCCACATTCTTCCATCAGGATTTCTCCGATTCATGATCCAGATTTTTCTCTATGCCGCCCTGGGGGAGGGATGGAACCTGCTCAGCGGTTTTGCCGGGATGACCAGTCTGGGACAGCAGCTCTTCATCGGGATTGGTGGATACGCCGCCGCGATGACGAGCACTTTCTTTTCAGCCCCCTATCCTCTGGGGCTTCTCATCGGGGCATTGGGTTCTGTATTGATCGCATTTCTCCTCTCCAGGCTTCTTTTCCGTCTCTCGGGTATGTACTTTGCCATTTGCACCTGGGTGGCGGCGGAAGGGGCCCAGCTGCTGTTTCTGAACTGGAAGGCGGCGAATCAGGGGGCCGGGATGACGGTGAAACTCTCCCCCTATCCGACCATGCGGGAGATTCACTTCATGTCCTTTCTTCTCTTTCTCCTCTCCCTGATGCTGGTCTGGGGGATCATGCGCTCCAGACTGGGACTGGGACTGATCGCCATGAGAGAGGATGCCCAGACTGCCGCCGCCTGCGGAGTCCGCATTGAGCGGAGCCGCCTTTTTGTGTATCTTTTTTCTGCTTTTCTTACGGCCTTCACAGGCGGGCTGTTTTTCATCAACAAGGGCGTCATTTTTCCGGACTCAGGCTTCGGCATCAGCTGGACTGTCTCTTTGGTTTTCATCTGCATCATCGGTGGGACGGGAACAATCTCCGGACCGCTGTCGGGCGCCGTGGTCTATGTTCTTCTGAGAGAGTATCTTGCCCACTTCCCCGGCTGGAGCAATCTGATCCTTGGCGCTGTTACCATCGCGGCAGTGCTCTTTCTTCCTGGGGGCTTAGCGGGCCTTCTGACAAGGCACTTTCCTGGTTTTTTCAGAAGAGCACCGGGCTCTATGAAGAATGAATAAGGGCCTCTTGAGA
>CADBUA010000188.1 GCA_902797665.1 uncultured Lachnospiraceae bacterium
ATCAACAAACAGAATAATATTAAATCATATATTTAATATATTAAATATGACGATATAGAAATGTTTTCATATTCAGATAAAGATATCAGAAATGAAGATAACGTACAGCAGGCAAGTCTGTGCCACTTTATCGGGAAGGATCTCCTGCCTGGGAAAGGCCGGGTCATTATCAGGAAGAAGCCCTGGCTCATGCGGGAGACAGGAAGCGTCGCGCACGGGCGGAGCGGGGGAATTCAGGTGACAGGGTCAGGCAGGTGATCAGCCTCGAAATCCCGCTGTGCGTCAGGCTTCTGTTGCTGGAAGGCAGAATCTGCCGTTCTGTGCTGAAGCATGTATTTCACCCACTGCGCGGGAGTATATAAGCATTGTTCTTTATTGGAGCCAGGCTTTTTTGGCCTGAAGTACTCCTGCCTGTCTGAACATACCATGCGATCGAAGTCTTGGTATCTGCAAAAAAACTTAACTGTCCAGTACGCTTTGCACATTTGCTGCGCAAAGTGAGGTCATACAGTTCAAAAGCAAAGGCCGGGCACACGTTCCATGCGGGCACAGGAGCCTGCGCCCGGCCGAATGCCTGCAGGCGCCTGCGACTGGACAGCTACAGAAACTGAAGCAAAGACCTCCTTTGATTTGTCTCGCAAATCATGAAATTCCCAGAGATTTCACATAAAAGTGACATGAGCGTATCTTCCATTTTGTATAAGCATTTTACATAAGCATTTTGTATAAGCTACCACAGCAATACAAAGGGAAGGCCATGCCACTTGTCTTTGAAATTCGCACACCCTCCTCCTTTTTTCAGGCAGATTTCCTGAACTGGCATACTTTTCTCCTGCATGGATGCTGTCCCTTAGAGCTTAACAGGAGGCTTTTTTTATGCTGAAGATCAGCTCCGATCCTTCCCGCTGAGATCGGTAGATTGCCTGAACTTCATCGACATGATTCAGGAGGCGCCTGATCTCTGCGACAGGACAGGAAACAGGATCATCAGTCAGTTTTTCGGGTTTTGCAAGAGCTGCTGCATCTTTCCTGGAGAAGCCTCTGTCCCCTCCCGTAAGGCGAGAAGACAGGAATGGCGTGAATCACAACCTGGAATGTGTAAAACGTGGTATACTTTCCTGTAGGATAAGCAGACGGATTTGGAACTGCTTCAATCGCGGCTTTTATCGCGGCTTTTCATGTGGAAGAGGAAAGCACTGCGGGGAAGGGGAAAAATGCTGGCAGAACTGGAGCTGGAACTTGATTCACCTCAACTGAGCGTACGAAACTCCTCAAATCTTCAGGGCTTTCTCATGTCTGTGATCGACAAGAGCTATGCAGGGGTGCTCCATGAGGAGGGCAGGCATCCCTACAGCCAGTTCCTCTGGGATGGAAGAGGGGGCGCCCCGGGATCTGAGGCGTCAGGAAAGCTTGTCTGGCATATCCAGACGCTGAATGAGGAGGCCTACCGGCAGATGATCCTCCCCATGCTTCAGGTAGATCATTTCCGTCTGAAAAAGGATACGCTGGATGTTGCTGTTAAAAAAAGTACCCTCCGGATGGTACGAAATCGCGAGCTGATGGAAGAGTTCTACGGCCGTGACAGCAGTCATACCTTCCAGCTTAATTTTCTGACACCCGCCTCATTTAAGAGCCATGGGGAATATCTCTTCTTTCCGAATCCGGACCTGGTCTTTCACAGTCTCATGGAGAAGTACTCTTCGAGCTGGAAGGAGCCGGGAAAGGAGGAAAGCATGGAAATGTGCGACGAGGACACCCTGAGGGAGCTCACGGAGGGGAGCCGGATCCTCCGCTATAATCTCCGCACAGTTCCCTTTCCCATGGAGAAGATCCATATGATCGGGTTTGTGGGCAGCATCAGACTCCGGCTTTCGGGACCAGGGACGATGGCCCGTTTTGCCCGGATGCTTTTCCGCTTCGGGGAGTTTTCAGGTGTTGGGATCAAGACCGGGATGGGCATGGGCGCCATGCGCATGCGGGAGCTTTGAGCTGGCTCCGGCAGAAAAAGACAGAAACAGACAGCGCGAGAGATTGAGAAAACTTGCAGCTGAGATGGGAGGGAGGGTTTCGATGAGTGAAGGGTTGGGCAGAGCCGCCGTCGGGGCGTTGCTGCACGGGATCAGCAGAATCCTGGGCATGACAGCCTCCGGGGAGTCTGCCTTCTCAGAGTTTTTGAAGACGGAAGCCGGGCTTCAGGATGATGATCTTCTGGGAACAGTTGCTGGATCCGGCGACCTCGCCTGGATCGCGCGGGAGGCTTCCCGAATCGCGCAGATGGAAGGAGACGGGGCCGGCAAAGAGAATAAGCCGCTGGAAGGCCTCTTCAATCAGGTTCGCGGCAGTGAGGGTCCCCTCTATTACAGCATGAAGGAGAACTCCGGGAAGGACACTGTCCCCTGTCCTGGGAAGGAGAGAACGCCCATCCCGGAGGCGGTCGGGAAAAAGATCAGGGAAGAGATCAGAAAAGCCTGCCAAAAAGCATTTGGGGCAGCCTCTGATCTCGAGAACAGCTGCGAGATCACGGATCAGATCCTGACCCGGCTTCTTGAGGGGCTTGAGGACGCTGTCTATCTTCCCTCCGGGAAAGTGGGACTTCCCCTCTATGACGCTCTGAGAGCTTCCGCTGCCGTCGCGGCGGCCATCCAGGGAGCGCTTGACGGGAGAGAGATCAGCGGCGATATGGACGGCTTTGAGAAGGAGGAGGCTTTTCTTCTCTGTTGTCTCAATCTCAGAGATCAGGCGGACATAATCAGCGATGCCCGGCAGGGGGCGGATTTCTCATTCGCGAGGGAACGGTCAGAATCCTTGCATGAGCTGATGAACTGCCTCTCAGAGAAGGCGGCCAGGAAGGCCGGAGTACCGAAGACTTCAGCCTTTGTCATGGACGCGACGTATTCCTTCCTGCTTCTTCCGAACACGGAAAAGGCAAGAAAACAGTTTGAAGACTTCCTGACAGAGGCAGAGGAGCTGCTTTTTTCCCATTTCAGGACAGATCTTATCCTGACAGGGGCAGCCATTCCGGTCTCGAGCGCCATTCTGATGAATGAGACGGAGGGCAGTTTCAGCTCCCTCCTCTGGGAACTGTTTCTTCTGATCTCAGAGAAGCAGAACAAAGCGTTCAGTCTGGACCAGATCCTTCGGTTGAACAGGGCGGTCATCAGTCCGGAGCCTTCGGAGAATGCCTTTGAGATGACACATGAGCTTGAAAAGTCGCTGACGCAGCTGTTGGAGAGCCCGATCCAAAAGAGGAGGGAAAGTGCGGGAAAAGACCTGGGCAGCGAACAGGGTACGGTCATGGCTATAGGGGAGGAGAGCCTCGCAAAATGCCTGAAAGGGCAGAAAGCGGCTCTGCTTCTGGTGGAGCTTGACAGAAAGAGACTGCTTTTCTCGGACATCCCGGATCTTTCTCTGGCCAGGTCACTGGCGCTCTGTCGGGTTCTCAAGGACTTGACCGGGAAGGTTCTGGATCAGCTCATCAGGGAGAAAGGGCGGAAGGTTTTTGTGATCCGCCGGGGCTTTGGGAGCCTCATGCTGGCCGGAGATTTCTGGGATGTGCTGGGGCTTGCGGTGGATCTTCGGGGCACAGTCAGGAAGATTTCCCAGGGGGTAGAAACGATGTCTGCGGTCATCACATTATTCTCGCTGGAGGATCCGGCCAGCTCCCTGATCCAGGACGCGGCGGATCTGTTTGATCGCCTGACGGGAAGGAAAAGGGATGTCCTGGCGCTGGGCATGACCGAAGAGGCCTGGGATTTTGAGGAGTTTGAGAGCAAGGTCCTCGGGGAGAAGCTGAACATGATCCGTGGGTTCTTTGCCTCCCTGGAGAGAGAAAGCGTTTCCAGGAAGATGTACCTGGAACGTCTTCTTTCCTTCTTCCAGACGGAGGATGAGGAGCTGGAGCATGGAGGGCATCGGACCATCCACTTTGCCAGGTTCGTGTACCTGCTCGCGCGAATGGAGGGTGAAACAGCCCTGCCGGAGGAGAGGGCGCAGCACCGGAGATTTCAGGGCCGTCTTGCCTCCTGGATCGGATCTGAGGAGAGCCGGAGACAACTGAAATGTGCCCTCTGGCTTTACGCTTTGGCAGTAGAGAAAGGAGACCAGTAGGCATGGCGAACAATCAAGACAGCAGCAATGGGAAGATGCGGCAGAGCTCCGGGCAGAG
>CADBUA010000189.1 GCA_902797665.1 uncultured Lachnospiraceae bacterium
CCTAACAATTCAGCAAAATCTTTTGGTTTGTAATTAGTGATATTTGAAGTGTTCATAAATAGTATCCTCCCATGAGTATACTCAAACACATATAATCACTAATGTCAATGTTTTTAATTACTTAATTATTCTCCTGCTATCTCTTCGATCTGAACATCTTATCCGGCCAGATTATAGCAGGGGAAAAGACCCGGGCGCAACGCAGCGGAAAGAAATGTGGATCGCTGATGATAGAGCCCTGCTGCTCTTCAAAGAAAGCACCGGGCTCTGCCTTCAGGATGAAAGATGCCCTGCCTGGCGACATCATGCAATAGAATGTGATTCAATGTGATATATTATGGCATAATTTAACAAAACATAATATGATAAATATTAATATAAGTTAATATAAAATGATATAATACGATATTATGCTATTCCGTATGATGTTATTTATCTATGTGAAATAAAGTTAAATGTGATAAAATATTATAGGTGAAATATGATTTAATGAAGTGTATTATGGTATATTGTGGTATAATATGATATAGCATGATGTGATTTAATTTAGTGGAATGCAGAAAGTGCCCAGAATCAGAGAGGGCAGTCCATGTGGACTGCCCTCTCCCTCGACTGACCCAAAAGACCTGCCTTTTCATTTCCCGTTGCGGAGATTCTCCCTCTGGTAGACTTCTCGAAAAAACCTGATCTGGAAACTCGTTCCCAAAGGCCTTTTCAGGCGGCCTCAAGCTCAGTATTATATTGCTTTTGCTTTATTTTGCTTTTCTTTCCAGGACCTTGTCGACAGCGCCGCAGATATCCTTCGCACGGAGGTTGTACTCATCAAACAAAAAGTCTGCCGGGCCAACCTGGCCAAAGCGGTTCTGGACACCGATGAATTCCATCGGAGTCGGTTTCTTCTGCGCCAGAAGGTTCGCGATGGCGGAGCCAAGTCCTGTCGCTACCTGATGATTCTCGCAGGTGACGATGGCACCAGTCTCTTCCGCTGCCTTCAGGATGATCTCCTCATCCAGCGGCTTCCAGGTCGGAAGATCGATGATGCGGGCGGAGATACCTTTTGCCTCAAGAGCCTCACCGGCCTTCAGCGCCTCATCCACCAGAATGCCGGATGCGATCAGGGTGACGTCGCCGCCCTCTCTGATCTGGTAGCCCTTGCCGATCTCAAAGTCAGAGCCGTCGTCGTAAACCTTGACGATGCCCTTGCGGACCATTCTCATGTAGGACGGAGATCCGCAGTAGGCCAGCTTCTTGGTCAGGGAGTAAAGCTGCACATAGTCGCAGGGGTCCACGATCACGAAGTTCGGGACATTCATGTACAGGCCGCAATCCTCAAAGGGCATGTGCGTTCCGCCGTTGAAAGCCGCGCTGACACCCGGATCGGAGCCAACGATGTGCACCGGCCACTCGGAGTAGCCAACTGACAGGAAGGCCTGGTCAAAGACACGGCGGGAGGCGAAGATGCCGAAGGAGTGAACAAAAACGTTCATCCCGGTGGAGGCAAGACCGGCGGAGAGGCCGACAGCGTTCGCCTCAGCGATTCCGGCGTTGAATGTGCGATCCGGGTGCGCTTTCAGAAGCTTCTTGGTCGCGATGCAGTTCATCAGGTCGCAGTCGACATGGCAGATCTTGTCGTCCGTCTCCATCATCTCGAGCATGGCCGACACATAAGCGTCGCGATTCGCCCGGCTGTCCTTTTCATGTTTACCAACCAATGTAACGCTCATTTTACCCCTCCTGATCAAACCTTTTCGTTCCTGACATCGCTCAGCTGCTTCTCGGACGCCTCGATGGCCTCCGCCCACTTCTCCGGGGACGGCTGGCTCGAGTGCTCCATGCTGACCTCGGCGAACGTGGCGCCCAGGCCCTTGTGGGTGTGCAGAACGATGGCCGTCGGAGCGTCCTTGACCTTCAAAGCTTCCTGCAATGCATCCCAGATCGGCTCAACCTCATTGCCCTTCTCTACCTCGAAGACCTTCCATCCGAAGGCATCGAATTTCGCTGCCAGGCCCTTCCCCTGGCCCATGATCTCGTCGGTCGGACCATCCAGCTGCATGCCGTTCACATCGACAATACAGGTAAGGTTGTCCAGCTTGTAGTGGGCCGCGAACTCAGCGGCTTCCCAGACCTGTCCCTCATCGCACTCGCCGTCGCCGACTGCCACATAGACGCGGCCGCCGAGCTTCTGGACCTTCTTGCCAAGTGCTGCACCGACTGCCTCGGAGATGCCCTGCCCCAGAGATCCGGTTGTCAGCTCCACGCCGGGGGTCGTCAGATGATCCGTGTGGGAGGGGAACTTCGTATGCGGCTGATTCAGTGTGTACGCTTCCTCGATCGGGTAATAGCCCTTCAGGCCGAGCGTCGCGTACATGACCGGCCCGCCATGTCCCTTGGAGAGGACAAATTCGTCTCGGTCCGGCCAGGTCGGATTCTTCGGATCCACATTCATCACATCACCGTAGAGGACCGCCATCGCGTCCGCCAGGGACATGGAACCACCCACATGTCCGAATCCCCTTGCCTTGATTACTTTCAGCGTCTCAAGGCGGACCTCCGCGGCGAAGATGCGGAGCTCATGCATTTTCTGCTTTTTATCCATAATTCCTCCTTATGAACCAAGTTTCATGTTGGATTGAAAAGGAAGGCCGCAAAGGCAAAAATCCCGGTTCTTCCGTTCCTGTCATGATGATAACACACTTTTTGCATCTTTTGACAGTGGAGACAGAGTTTTTTCTTTAATCCTTGAGACATCCTTTTTTCTCTCTCAGTCACGCTCACGTTTGTATCGTAACACGGCGGAAAAGATCAGAGGCTTCACAGGAAGTGAGACGGACTTTGTTTGATCCGCCCGATGATCGCTGGCTTTCCTGATCTGGCTGAGGCTCCTGCTCCCGCATGGAATGAACGGCCTTTGCTTTTGAGCTGTACTACTGCACGCGGCGGCAAGCGGCCAAAACGGACTGGACAGGAGCTCTTTTTCATTTTCATTGCATTTTTCAGCCAGCACGGATAAGATATGGAGAATCATTCCGCATTTCCGCAACCAGCACTCAGGATCCAAAGCTGGAGATGACGGTGAAGAGACAGCAGTGAGGAGGGTACCCATGTCCATGCATTTTGAAAAGAAACTTCCAATCCCCACGGAAATCAAGCAAGCCTATCCCCTGTCGGAGAAGGTCCGCGAAATCAAGGAAAGGCGCGACAAAGAAATCCGTGACATTTTCACCGGAAAGGACGACCGCTTCCTCCTGATCATCGGCCCCTGCAGCGCAGACAACGAAGAAGCGGTGCTCGAGTACATCGGCCGCCTGGCGAAAATCCAGGAGGAGGTCAGTGATCGCCTCCTGCTCATGCCCCGGATCTACACAAACAAGCCGCGGACAACTGGGCAGGGCTACAAGGGTCTGCTCCACCAGCCGGATCCGACCAAAGCGCCGGACCTTCTGGCAGGCATCATCGCGATTCGAGAGCTTCATA
The DNA here is from genome assembly GCA_902797665.1 of uncultured Lachnospiraceae bacterium. Lineage (GTDB taxonomy): Bacteria > Bacillota > Clostridia > Lachnospirales > Lachnospiraceae > Porcincola. The sequence goes on from CADBUA010000189.1 coordinate 3,475, forward strand.
TGCGCTCCATAGAGGAGACGGGCTTTACAGCGGCGGATGAAATGCTCTACCCGGAGAATTACCGCTACCTGGACGATGTCCTTGGCTATGTGGCAGTGGGTGCCCGGTCCGTGGAAGACCAGCAGCACCGCATGACAGTCTCCGGCATGGACATTCCGGCAGGAATGAAGAATCCCACCAGCGGGGATCTGTCAGTCCTTTTCAACTCCATTGCGGCGGCTCAGAGCCAGCACAATTTCATCTACCGCGGCTGGGACGTGACAACGGACGGCAATGATCTGGCCCATGTGGTGCTCCGCGGGGCCGTCAACAAGAACGGTGCCTGCCTGCCCAACTACCACTATGAGGACCTGATCCTGATCAACAAGCTTTACGCAAAGAAGAACCTGAAAAACCCGGCGGTCATCGTGGACTGCAACCACTCCAACTCAGCCAAGCAGCATCTGGAGCAGATCCGGATCGCCCATGAGGTCATGCATTCCCGGGCCTACAACGAAGAGCTGAAGACCCTGGTCAAAGGCCTCATGGTCGAGAGCTACCTGGTCGGCGGAAGGCAGGATGCCGTGGGAGGTCCTGACCATGTGTACGGCCAGTCCATCACAGACCCCTGCCTGGGCTGGGAGGATACTGAGACTCTGATTCACCTGGTCTACGAAGACCTTTGAAGAAATGCCAAAGGGGGAAATAAAGAACAGAAATGCCGGAAAGGGAGACCAGAAGAGTAAGCGCCGGATTTGATTTTACAGGATATGCCCACTCGCGCCTGCTTGCGCGAGTTATCTCGCAGATTCTCAGGGAGCAGCTGGCAAGTGCGCAAAGCGGACTGGACAGTAAGCAGAAAACCATCTGTTCTCAGTTTCTCAAAGGCTTGAATTCCAATCGGCAGTTTTTCCCATGCCCTGGCAGCCTCCTTTCTGTCCGCCGCGCATCCTGGTGCACTTGAATCCCTTTTTCTCCTGCGGGGTCCTTCCTCTCTTTGCAATGTCCCCCCAGGGAATGAGACTACTGCGTTCAGACAGATCTCTATGCTGTCACTCCATTTCATGCCTGACGGCATGAGAGCGCCATCTGACTGAGAGGTCATCGTGCTCTCTGACTCTGTTCTTTTGGGAGCTGCAAGGGGCATGCTGTCATGCCCCCTTCGGCGGCATGGCCTCTCTGAGTGTGTTTCTGAGTCCATAGCCATCGACGCGATCCCCGAAGCATGCCCGGAAGGCCTGGCCATAGACGGCAAAGATCAGCAAACAGGAAAGCGGATCCACAGAGATCTTTCTGCCATAGGAAAAGTGATCAC
>CADBUA010000190.1 GCA_902797665.1 uncultured Lachnospiraceae bacterium
ATCTGTTTCATCTGTTTCATAAACAGTCCCCGCATTGTCTCTTTTACTCAGTTAAAGGATAACACAGTGTTTTCACGCGCTCAAGCCAAAACAGACTGAATAGAGAGCTGCCCCCGGGGATTTGCCCTATCTCAGGCCAGCGGGCATCACACAGCTTTTTCACGCATCCCCATCCGCATTTGTCTTCTTCCCTGACTCCTTCAGGACATATCGCACCAAAGCTTCCAGCTTTGCCGGCAGGGTGCGGCCTTTCTGCCTGGCAATATAGAAGCTCCTGTGGATCTCCGAGGGGAGGCTGTAGAGGATCACCTGGCCGCTCTGCATGAGGTCCTCCACCGCAAAGCTGGAGCAGATCGTGACACCTGCTCCCTCGGTCAGAAGGTGGCGTATGGACTCCAGATCATTGACCTCTGCCGCGACGTTCAGACTTTTCCGGCTGATCTGAAGGGCGGACAAAAACTGGTCCGCAGCCTTCTGGGTGCCGGACCTTCGCTCCCGGAGAATCAGAGGTTCCTTCAAAAGCTCTTTCAGACCTGCCCCTTTTTTCTGAAGCTCCAGGTAGTGGTCCGTCGCCGGCGTTGCCAGAACCAGAGTATCCTCACAGAAGGGAATCGAGGAAACGCCCGAGAAAGAGGAGGGAGCCCCCACAAAGCCCAGATCAACGCTGCCGTCCTGCACCAGCTCCAGGATTTCTCCGCTGTCCCCCTGACGGATGGAAAAATAGACATCCGGATGGATTTTTCGAAAGCCAGTGATGAGCGGTGGGAGCAGATAGCCGGATGGGATGGTCGAAGCGCCGATCTTCAGGACCGTTTCCGCGGATTTTTTGAGCTCCATCAGGGCCGCATCCCGCATCTTGAGGATTCTCTGCACATAGGGCAGAAATCGCTTTCCGTCATCTGTCAGGGTCAGGTAACGGTTGGACCGGACCACCAGCTCCGTTTTCAGTTCCTTCTCCAGGTTCCGGATGTGGGAGGATGCGGTGGACTGGGTCAGATACAGGGAGGCTGCCGCCTCCGAAAAACTCCGGCACTCTGCCACAGCCGCGAAAACCTCCAGCTGTCTGAATTCCATTTCCTTCTCCTTTTCCCCTTATCTTCAGATCTCTTTCAGCCCTCTTGCCTATCCCCAAGGGAAAGCTCTTCAGCTTCTCTCTCCGGCGATCTGCCTGAGCGCAGCGCTGCATCTGAGCACTTCCTCCTCGCTGTTGAAATACCCAAAAGAAAAACGGACACAGCCTTCCGGGTAGGTCCCGAGGCTCCTGTGGGCAGCAGGTGCGCAGTGAAGCCCGACCCGGGTCCGAATCCCATAGCGCTGATCCAGCTCATCCGCGAGATAGGCGGGGTCCATCCCTTCGAGATTCAGCGCGATCACAGAAACGCGGTCTTCTATATCCTTCTTTCCATAGAGGATAAGGCCTGGGATCTCCAATGCCTCCTTCAGAAAACATTCTGTCAGTTCCATCTCCTTCTTCCGGATCTCAGAGAGGGATACAGACTGAAGGAAGGTCAGGGCAGCCTTCAGGCCATAGATGCCAGGGAGGTTCAGGGTCCCTGGCTCAAAGCGGTCGGGCATGAAGGCAGGGATCTCCTCCGTGTGGGAGATACTCCCCGTGCCGCCTGAGATCAAAGGCTCCATCAGGGGAACCATCCGCTCGCTGAGAAGAAAGCCCCCAACCCCTTGAGGGCCCAGAAGGCCCTTGTGGCCGGTGAAGGCACAGGCATCAATCCGGCAGGCAGAAAGATCCAGTGGGATGGCTCCTGCTGTCTGCGCGCTGTCGACCGCGAAGAAAAGCCCATGCCTTTCACAGAAGAGGCCCAGCTCCTGGATGGGCATCAGGGTCCCACAGACGTTGGAGGCGTGGGTTGAGACAAGAAGGCGGGTCTCCGGCCGGAGGAGGCCTTCGGCTTCCTCCAGGCAAAGAGTCCCATCCCGCCGGGCGGGAATCCTGTCAAAGGAGATGCCAATGCTCTTTTTCAGCTGCTGCAGAGGCCGCATCACAGCGTTGTGCTCCATGGAACTGGTCAGGACATGGTCCCCCGGCCGGAGGAAACCCTTGAGTATCATGTTCAGGGAGCTTGTGATGTTCGGGGTAAACACCGTGTTTCTGGGATCTCCTCCTGAGAAGAGTTCTGTCAGCATCTGCCGTGTGTCAAACAGGCACTCCTCCGCCTCGGAGGCGGACTCATAGGAGCCCCGGTTCACGTTGGCTCCGACATCCTTCAGGTAGTGCACCATCGCTTCCACCACCCCAGGCGCCTTCGGGAAGGAGGTCGCCGCCTGATCCGCGTAGACAGGCTGCATCTCTTTTCTGTGCGCTTCATCTTCTTTCCTGTTCTGCTGCTTCATGATTCGCTCTCCCATGTCCCACCATTCAGATCCTCTGTCCGCTTCTCAGATTCCTGCCGCAGCAGCGTCCACATTTCTCTCTTTGATTTACCGGGAACCATTCGAATTTGCCAGATGCTTCAGCGGTATATGCCCGCTCGCGCCAGTTTTATGGCAAATTTGCGCGCTCACGGCTATGACTATGCTTTGCGTTATTGTATTTTTAGTATTCTATATTATATTGCACGACATCACGCCATAACATACCATTATATTATATAATATCATATCATATTATTATGTATAATATAGCATAATATAATACAATCCAGTGATATATTATATCCCATTATATTGCTTAGCCTTATGCTTTTTATGCTACGCTGCATTGTATTATGTTATGTTATGTTATAATGTTCTGTGTTATGCTATTTTACGTTATGCTATGTTGTATTGCATCACATTATGTTATGTTGTGTTCTGTTCTGTCTCCTTCCATTTATAATGGTGTGATACAGTTCATTATGCTTTCCGGGTCGTAGTCCAATGCATGAAATGTACTGTTTTGTTCGTTGCA
>CADBUA010000191.1 GCA_902797665.1 uncultured Lachnospiraceae bacterium
GAGCTTCTCCAGGTCAAGGATCTTGGCAGCCTCACGGACCATCTTGTCGATCTGATCCTTCGGGGTCTTTCTCAGCTTCAGCGAGAATGCCATGTTATCATACACGGTCATATGCGGATACAGAGCGTAGCTCTGGAAGACCATGGCGATATCACGATCCTTCGGCTCGACATCATTGACTACCCTGTCGTCAATCTTCAGAGTTCCGGAAGAGATCTCCTCAAGACCTGCGACCATACGAAGTGTGGTGGACTTTCCGCATCCGGACGGTCCGACGAAGATGATGAATTCCTTATCGGCGATCTCGAGGTTGAAGTCCTTGACGGCCTCAAAACCATTCGGGTATACCTTGCATACATGCTGAAGAGATAAGCTTGCCATTGTTAACCTCCAAATATATTTCAGTCAGCTAATTAATCTCCTTCCGGGTCTCCCCGGCACTGTATAGAGTATACCCCTCAGAGGGGTCGGGCTCAATTGATTTCTTTCACAATCATTTTCGAAAACCATTGGAACCGTTGACAAGAAAGTAAACGTTAATCGGCTTATCTGGGATATTCGACGAAAACTGAAGAAAATCTTAAGCAAATTGACGAAGAAGCTGAAGAGTGCCTATACTGAGGGCAAGCTGAAAGTCTATTGAAACTGTCCAGTCCGCTTTGGCCGCCTGTCGCCAGGCGAGGTCATACATTTCAAAAGTATAAGCCGCGGCGCACATTGAATGCGACGACAAGAGCCTGCGCCCGGCAAAATGCCTGAAGGCGCCTGCGAATGGACAGCTGCAGTCTATTCTATACTCGCGGCCAGGAGAATCTGCCAGCTATCATCCAGGGCCGCGGTATATGCAGAAGCACTGACGATTCGCCTGCGGCAAATCCTGAGTGCCTCTGGTATATTTCAGAGAGTGCGCTATGAACTATATTGTCTTGGACTTGGAATGGAACCAATGCCCTTCTGGCAAAAAACATGAAGATCCAACACTCCCCTTCGAGATCATCGAGATCGGGGCTGTGAAGCTGAGCGCTGACTTCCGCCCTCTCGGCAGCTACCATGAGATTATCCGGCCTGAAGTCTACAAAAAGCTTCATTATATTACCCGGAACGTTATCAATCTGAAAGAACATGATCTTCAGGGGAAGCGAAGCTTCCCCGAGGTTTTCCGTGATTTTTCTGTCTGGTGCGGAGAAGACTACCTCTTCTCAAGCTGGGGCAGCAGTGATCTCCCCGAGCTTCAGAGAAATGTCGCCTGGCATCAGAAAAAAGGGAATCTCGATCCTGTCTGGCCCTTTGCCACCCCCCTTTTCTATCGGGATGTTCAGAAGCTCTTCTCCATCGTCCATGAGGACGGGGTCAGGCGGCGGTCCCTGGAGTGGGCTGTGGAGTACCTGAAGCTTGATAAGAAGGAAAAGTTTCACGACGCCTTTTCGGACGCGGTCTACACCTCCAGAATCCTGGCGCAGATCCCCAGAGAAGTCATAGATCAGTACGTTTCGGTGGATACTTTCAAAACTCCCAGAAACCGGGAGGAGGAAATCCTCCTTTCAGACGGAAGCTGTACCCACTTCATCTCCAGGTCCTTCAAGAGCCAGGAGACCGTGATGAGGGACAGGCTGATTGCCCAGGTCAGATGTCCCATCTGCGGAGGCCAGTGCCATAAGAAAATCGACTGGTTCCAGGAAACAGGCAAAAATCTCCTTTGTGCCGCCGACTGCCCGGAGCACGGGCTCTTAAAAGGCAAAGTCCACCTTCGCCAGAACGGTGCGGGAAGATGGTTCGCGATCAAGACCATTGAAACTGTCCCTGTTTCAGAACTCGACCTCATTCTGAAACGCCAGGAATCGGCCGGAAAACGCCAGCGCCTTTATCAGAAAGATAGCAGACAGAAAGATGGCAGGATCATCATCAGCTAAAGAAGAGCTGTCGGAACATAGACGGAACATAGAAGAATCCCCCTGTCCAGTCAGCCCGCTCCTGCTGCGCCAGGCGTGAAAGCACAGAAAAAATGTAAGCTTTTCTATTACAGAATATTTAAGCCACACATCACATATGATAGATATGTGATGTGTGGCTTTTTATGATGGATTTTTCCATATCGTTTTTTTGTGAGCTTTTCCCGCTGTCTGTTTTCCCGGCTTGGAGCAGATCGTGCGCTTTTGTTCTGAATTCTCCCGCTCCGCTCAAACTGTGAAAAGCTGAATGATAAGGAGCTGTTCCAGCAGCTCTTTTTCCAGCGTTATTCTGCCGCTTTCTTCAGAAGACTTATCAATTCTGCCTTCGGGCTGCTCTTTTTCTTCTCTCTTTATTCGCCTTATTGTTCTCTTTTTCTTTGGTTTATTATTCTTTTCTCTATTATTTCTTTCTTTTTCTCTTTTCTTCTTTCTATTTCTCTTTTCTTTTTCTCTCAGGCGCCCATCTGCTCCTTGAATTCCCGAACCAGAGTCTCCACTTCCCCCAGGAGGGAATCAACTGCCCCGTAGAAGCGGTCTTCCTTCTCCGGGCTCTGGATCCCGTCCTCCAGGTAGTTCAGAAAATCTCTGAGAGCCTGAATCCGCGCTTTCCCTGCCTTGTCTTTGAACATGTCTCTGCGGGCCTTCGCGTTCTCCTTTTCCGTCATCTTGGAGAGGCGGGTAACCAGTGAAGGCTTTACCCCGATGAATCGGAAGGTCACCAGAGAAGATGAGTGGTTGAAGAGCTTCTGGAGATAGCAGATATCTCCCGTCTTTTTGTAGTAGCGCCAGGCAAAAGTCTTCCGCATGGTCAATGCCCCGAAATCGTTCATTCCCAGGTCGGTGCATGTGCTCTTGATGACGCGGTATGCCTGATTCCGAGTCAGCGGCGTGCCTCTCTTGCTTCCCGGAATCAGGTAGTCACTCAGTTCCATCTCTTTGGTATAGTCCTTGACAATCCCTTTCAGATCCTGGGAGATCAGGTAGGTACGGCGGAGATTCTTCGCCCCGATGTACACCATGATTTCATCCTTCCCCAGGATCTCCCCAACCCTCATGTTCAGGATCTCCTTTACCTGAAGGCCGGTTCCAACGCCGACGCGGAACAGGATATAGTACTTCTCATCCTGAGCCCGCAAAGCGTCAAGCAAGTTGTTGAGTGTATCCTCGTCTTTGATCGGCGATACCCAGTTCATCTGTGATCCTCCCTGCCTGGCTCACTTGACGAACTATCCTCTTCTGTTTTCTCTGTCAACGCCATTGCTTCTCTCAATTCCTGCTCGATCTCTGCTGTCGTTTTGGCGTCTATTTCTTCTTCAATTCGCTCCGCTTCCTGCTGCGCCTGCTGCCTCTTCTTCCTGGACCGATACTCCGAAGTGGATCGAAGCAGGAAAATCAGAAGAGCCAAAAGGCCCACAATCAGGATTGTGCCCACAATCAATATCAGCGCTGTACGGTTCTTTCCATAGAAAGCTCTCCCTCTGGCATCCAGGTCCAGAACAAAGTTACTGACATTTTCCCAGACCTTCTCATTGGTCTGGCTGACCTCGTCCGCCTTGTCCGTTCCTGTCACCGTAACCTTTGCGATCTCCTGCCAGGGAAGCGTGAGATCAAGATTCAGAGGATTCACCGTAATGCGCATGGAGCCCACCGGCCATCCAGAGTAGGTATAGTAGAAGAGGCCGGTACTCTTCTCCTCTTCCCCTCCCTCCGGGTTGAAAGCCCGAATTCCCACCGTCGCACCATACTTCGACAGGAAGCTTGGCCAGTCAAGACCGGAAGAGGCTTCTTCTTCAGCAGCTTTTCTCGCATCCAGGGCAGCAGAAGCCCCGGCCAGGTTGTCAGAGACGACGATCATTCCCCGGGAATTCACCTCTTCCAGTGTACCGGACGGGTAGGAGAGGGTCTTCACAGACCCATTCACCGCCGAATTCGGCACTGTAATCATGGCGTTTCCGGATGTGACCGCACTGATCTGGGACAGTTCCTTGGCCTGAAGGAGGGATCCCTCCCCCAGGTAATTCACTTTCATGAGTCTGGCGATGCTGTTTCCCCCGAGCTTCTGCCCAGCCGGGAGATGCCTGAAGTTGTCCAGCCCGTAGTTGACCAGCATGCTGGTCTCCTCATAGTTCTGATTCGCCCCGTTGCCATGGAGAAGCACACATACCAGCCTCATGTCATCCTTCTCCGCATAGGTTACCAGGGTATTCCAGGCCGCCTCCGTAAACCCCGTCTTTCCGCCGGTACACCAGCTCCTGTAATAATCGCTGTCCGTGCGGATCATCTTGTGATGATTGACAAAGGAGCGCTCCTCCTCTGTTACATTGGTGGGCGGGATCGTGTACACCTCCGTCCCGGCGATCTGCCGGAACAGGGGGATCTGGTAAGCTGCCTGCGCGATCAGGGCCATATCCCGGGCACAGGTGTAATGGTTCTCGTTCGAGAGACCGTTCGGGTTGACGAAATGTGTGTGCGTGCAGCCAAGGCTCGCCGCTTTCTCATTCATGAGATCCGCGAAGGCGCTGACCGACCCCGCTGTATACTCTGCCAGGGCGTTGGCCGCGTCATTCGCTGAGGGCAGCATCAGGGCATAAAGCGCATCCCTGACGCTCATCTCCTCCCCGGGAGATAAGGCTATATTGGCCGCATTGTCGTCGAGGTCATA
>CADBUA010000192.1 GCA_902797665.1 uncultured Lachnospiraceae bacterium
CATCACGGAGGCAATGAAGCTCCCCCTTCCCGAGGACTCGGTGCAGCGTGTCCTTCAAAGCATTCCGACGAGGGGGGCTACTCCAACTACAGCTTGGCGCTGAACGAGTTTATGGCAGCGTACGCATCCTGCCTGAATCGTGACAGCATCGTTGTTGTCATTGGGGATGCCAGGAATAACCGCTATGAGCCGGAGACGGAGATTATCCGGAAGATCTCCCGGCTTGTCAGGAAGTGCTACTGGCTGAATACAGAGGAGAAGGTCCGCTGGGATAAAGCCGATTCAGTGATCGGGAAGTATGCCCCCTGCCTGACGGAAGTGTACGAGATGGTAAAAGTTGAGGATCTGATCTGTTTTCTTCTGGCCGTGAAGTGAGCGGAGAGCTGCGGATGCCTGAAGATACGCTGTGATCTTTCATCATGATTGAAAGTTGATATAGGCAATGATAAGATAAATTTGCTATTTTGCTCACTTTTGCTGCAAGAGGGAACTCATTCTTTGTCTTGCAGCCTCAATCGCTGCCTCTGGCATCAAATGCTGGTCTCAGACATTTCAAAGGAGGGAAATATCGTGAAACAGAATCTTCCGAACGGTGTAGAGTTCTTTGAAAAGCTGTGGGTGGGGTCCGCTGCGCCGTACTACTATGTGGATAAGACCTCGTTTCTGGTAAAGCTGCTTTCCTCCGGAGATGAGGTTTCTCTTTTTACCCGCCCCCGCCGCTTCGGCAAGACGCTGATGATGACGACTCTGAAGTATTTCCTGGAGCGTGGATGTAATCCCGCCTTTTTCAGAGATCTGGAGATCGCAGGTCATCAGGAACTCTGCGATCGTTTCATGGGGAAATACCCGGTGATTTTTCTGACACTGAAATCCGTAGAGGGAAAGACTTTTCGGGACGCATGTCTGGCGCTTTCTGGAGTCATCTGGGAGGAAGCCAACCGGCATGATCAGCTTTTGGGATCTGAAAAGCTGAGTGATGCGGAGAAGGATCAATATCAGTCTTTGATTGATATCATCAAGGAAAAGGATGAGAATATATTTCTTTTTCAATTGAAGAAGAGTATCCGTTTATTGTCTCTGCTTTTATGGAGACACTACAGTACAAAGCCATTTCTTCTGATTGATGAATATGATGTACCACTTCAGAAGTCCTATCTGGAAGGCTATTATGATGAAATGGTGGATCTGATCCGGGGGATGTTCGGAAATGCCATGAAGACCAATCCTTATGTGGAGCGGACAGTCCTGACGGGGTGCCTGAGGATCTCTAAGGAGAGCATCTTTACCGGGATCAACAATTTCAGGGTCTATTCCCTGCTCAGCGACGATTACAAAGACTCCTTTGGATTTACAGAGGAGGAAGTCGCGAAGCTGATGGGGACCTATCAGCGGGAGTTTCGCCTGCAGGATGCAAAGGAGTGGTATGACGGCTATCGGATCGGCGGAAAGGAAATCTACTGCCCCTGGGATATCATAAACTTTGTGAGCGATATCTGCGTAGACGGGAACGAACGCCTCACGCCGAATCCCTACTGGATGCACAGCAGCGGAAACGATCTGCTGATTGATCTGGTCCGAAAAACGGCGGTGAAGGCCTCAGCAGATCTGGAGACGCTGATCGCCGGAGGCAGTCTGAAGAAGCCTGTAGAAGAAGAACTGACCTGTCGGGATCTGACGCAGAAACCATCGAATATCTGGTCTGTCCTTCTGATGACCGGATATCTGACCATAGATGAAAGAACAGCGGATGGAAGACTGCGCCTGCGAATTCCAAACCGGGAAGTACGATCTATTATAGTGCGGGAGCTTATGGGGTATTTCTCAGAAGAAGCGGGGAAAAATCCGGCGAGTACCTATGCGCTGTATCAGGCATTCGCGGATCAGAAGGCAGCAGTTGCTGAGAGCCTCTTTAACGATTACCTGAAGGGCCATATCAGCATCCGGGATAGCAGTATCCGGAAGGAAATGAAAGAAAACTTCTATCATGGCTACCTTCTTGGAATTCTCTCCACAGTGGATACCCTGTCGGTGGATTCCAATCAGGAGAGCGTGGATGGCTACGCGGACATCCGGATCCTGGACAGGAACAGATCCATGATGATCATCATTGAGGTGAAATACGCGGAGGATGACGAACTGGAGAGACATTGCCAGGATGCTCTGCGGCAGATCCGGGTGAAGCATTATGGGGATGCCGGATCTTCTTCCCAAATGGAGGATTGTGATACCGTCCTGACTTACGGCGTTGCCTGCTACCGCAAGCATTGTCATATCAAACAGGGGCCGGTTTATCTGTGAGGAGAAAAGTCTGCTTCCGACTGAACTCTCGCACCCTGCCAATGTTTATACGCGCGGTCAAGAGAGTTTGCCAGCTATCATCCGGGGCCGCGGTATATGCAGAGGCACTTACGAAAGGCCTGCGGCAAATCCTAAGTGCCTCTAGTATACCAGCTCTCGGATTGCATCAAGGCAGAGCTCACGAGCATGTGCTGCGGCGATCCCTCCAGTGATTC
>CADBUA010000193.1 GCA_902797665.1 uncultured Lachnospiraceae bacterium
TATCATAATTATTTTATAATTTCAACCAAAACAATGGAATCGCATAATAATTCTTGATGTGAATTCATAATGGTGTCTATTTGACAGGCATTGTTGCACCCTCATCATCTATATGCTTTCACTGAATAACCTGCATGAGATCAGCTTGATCCAACAGGAGCACGGACATTCTTATCAGGAAGAATTCCAGGCAGACTGTGAGCTGTGTATACGGCCTTAGACCCAAAACGGCCTGAAAAATGCTCCCACAGGGTGATGCTGGAGATCGGGATGCCTGGGCCCGTTCGGAGAGAGTTCGTCTCTGCCTTGGGGAGCTGCTTTTGTTTCTGGACCTGCGGACGTTCCGGTTTTCCGGATGCCAGAGACGAAAAAGACCCTCCGTTTTTCGTTTTCGTCTCTGGGCCTTCCAGAGACGACAAAAACTCCTAAGCCAGTGAATACGGGCCTGGAGGGGGCTGAATTTCGTCTTTGGTTTTTCACTTCATTCCATATCATACAATAATGGATATTATAATATGATATGATACGACGTGGCATGACACAATATACCATATCACAATATGACATAACATAATATATCATATCACAATACGACATTACATGATATTATATTATATTCCATAATATATACTAACACAACATTCCATGTTACAATATAGTACAACATCATAAAATGCAGTATAATATAACACCGTATAATATGCTACGGAAATATTCACATGATGATACTTACGAAAGAACACATCGCAAGTGAAAAGAGAGTGCTTGAAAACGCAAAAGGCAGCCGGGATAGATCTCGGCTGCCTTTTGCGAATCATATTCATTTTCGGCCTGTTTTTCTGCCTCTATTCTTCTGCTCCTCTGTTCGCGCAATCCTGCGCGCTTAATCAGCTCTCGGTCTCTTCTTTCAGCTCCGCTGGAAGGGTTTCACCGCCTGTTTGGAGCGAGGCTTCCGGCATGGACCTTGTAAGGCTCGCTGTGGAAGCATCGTCCTCGGTGCTTTCCTCGGCAGGGGCTTTTTCACCGACGAGGACATTGATGTCGTAGTAGGCTGGCACCGCCAGATCATCGTCAGCCATCTTGATGGCCGCGTCGACTTTGTTGTTCAGGACTGTCTCAAAGAGCTCCTTCACAGAGAGTGCCGCGAACTTTCTCGCGGTAGCCAGGGCTTTTTCATCCGATTCGAAATTCTGGCGGATTTTTTCTTTCCCCATGGTCTCGAGCTCTGCATTCATCTCTGGTGTGAGTTCCATCTCTCCGAAGCGGAGGAGGCCGTTCTGGGAGTCAAAGAATTCTGTATTCTCCGGCAGATACTCGACGGAGAGTTCCGGCTCCGGAATGTAGAGATCAATGGTCTTGCTGTCCCGGTGGATGACGATATCCTTGCTGCTGATCTGACCGAGGTCCACCGAATAGGTTCCGACTCCGTGCAGGACCACATATTTTTTCTGGGCGTAGATGCTCCAGCCGAACAGCCCGGCTTTTTTGATTTCATGGGGGACTGTTGCGTTCTGCGACAGAATGATCAGCTTTTTCTCCTGCCTGGCCTCGTCCAGGACAATATCGTCGTAATTCACTTCCAGCTCATAAGGAACCTGCCGCTGGGTAAAACGGAGGAGACTGTCTGCCCCCGTAACCACAGTGATGAGATCCTGAAATGTGTGAATGTTGCCCTCGGAGGCTTCTGTGTAGATTCGCGGGACAAACATTCCGGCCAGAAAACCGAAAATCAGGGCGATTACAAGCCCCGCGCCCGAGCTTCTCCTTCTGCGCCTTCGTCTGTGTTCTGGAGAATGTTCCATCTATCTCTCCTCCTTCATCGTCGTGGCTGAAGCGTCCGGCATGGGATCGGGCAATGTGAAAAGCAGGGTCCAGGGGGCTTCTATACGGGCAAGCATCTGGATTTGCCAACGCTTCACCGCTATATGCCCGCTCACGCTGTTTTTCTCTGATCCTCACGCCCGCGGGATCATGATCCGAACCATGGTCAGGTATTCTTCCCCGGAATGGACAAATACAGCCAGCAGCTCTTATCAACAGGTCCTGTCCTCAAAGGTCAGTAGAACATCCCATTGATGACGGTCAGGACCAGCAGGACCAACAGGGCGATCACAATCACCCAGACCAGCACTTTTTTCAACTTGCCTTACCCCTTCCCATTATCTTCTATTTTGAAGTGACCGTTTTCATCTGCCCTCCGCCTGGAAAAATGATCACTTCTGAGGATTCTCGTTGACTGTCTTTTAGATCGTCTTCGAGATTGTCTTCAAGATTGTCTTCTATATCGGCAACCATACCGGCAACCACTTGGATCTGTCAGCGGCTTTACGCTGGATGTCCGCTCGTGTTTATTCGCAATTCCTGGCACTCACGGTTATCTAACCCTGACAAAGCTCCATCAGGCTCAGGCTGCCTCCCCTTCAAGCGCTTGATACGCCCTTTGCAACCTGAAATTGGGCAGAATTTCAAACGATACTATGGTTCATCTTACCTGTTTTCAAGGATGCATGCAAGATGGAAAAATAACGGAAAAACCCGTGAACATCACGAAGGGAGGCGCTTTCCCGCCGAATCTCCGGGGGATCGGACGGAGACTTGCGTCATTTTTGACAGGGATCCAGGCAGTTTTCAGTGAAAATCCCAGACGGGCCAGGAAAACACTTTCCAGGCAGCCCCCCTGGCAGAGGAACTGCCCAGTTTGTTCTGAGAACCTTTCAGCTTCCCATATACCTTAGCTGAGTGCTTGCAACTGGAGAGGTAATACACATTTTTTTCACAGATTTGTAACAAGAAGGTCACAGTTCATGAGTATTTTTCGGAAGGTAAAAAAGTACGGGCGATTCTCCTTCAACGCTTTCCAGGGTGTGCTGTGATCGGAAAGGAACTGAGCGCACAGGAATCCGGCAGAGGCAGAGGAGCCCACGAATAGACACAGGAATAGACATCAGAGGGACCGGGCGGATGAATGCCGTCATTTGGCAATTCGCTGCAGTCCAGGGATGCGGGATGGTATCCAGGCAGCAAAGGAGCATAGACGATGAAGAAGACAGAAGGCACAGGTCATCTTTGGAGCTTCAGGAAGACTAAGAAGAATCTTAAGAAGGAATTCAGGCGATCCTTGCTGACTCTGACGGCAGGGGCGCTGGTCCTCACGGCAAGTCCGTCCAGAGTTATGGCGAAGAAAGCCGCGGCCGCGGAGACAGAAATAGAGACAGAGACAGAGACAGGAGCAGAAATCCAGGAGAAAGCAGGCTCCGGCCTCTCTGGCATCATTTTCAGCACGGACTATCCGGGCATTACGACGCAGGCGGACAATACAGTCACCTTCAACCTGCATCTGACAAATGAAGAAGAGACGGATACAGACCTCTTCCTTTCTGCGGAAGGCCTTCCGGAGGGCTGGAGTGGCGCTTTCAAAGGCTCCGGCAGTGAGGTCTCCAAGGTCCATGTGCATGCGCACCAGACCAGAGACGATGCCCCCTCCCTGAGCTACACATTGTCGGTTCCGGAGGATGCCAGAGAAGACACAACTGTCATCACGCTGGCAGCCGTAAGCAAGGAAGGACAGGCTTCCCTGCCCCTGACCGTCAAGGTCACAGCGGAGGAAGCGGTCTCCACCGAGGGTGAGTTTACCGCGGACTATCCGGAGCAGCAGGGATCCTCCAGCGCGAGTTTCTCCTTCTCCACAAGTCTGAAGAACAATTCTTCTGAGAACGCGGTTTACGCCCTCTCCGCGGAGGGACTGCCGGAGGGCTGGAATGCATCCTTCACTCCCTCGGGGGCCAGTCAGACGGCTTCAGTGCCGGTGGATGCGGGAGCCTCAAGCTCTATCACGGTTGCCGTTTCTCCGGCTCAGGATGTCCAGAAGGGTGAATATACATTCAACGCAGTGGCATCCAGCGGGACGGAGACCCTGAAGCTGCCCCTGACGGTCAGCATCACCGGGACCTATGGGATCCGCCTCAGTACTCCAAGTGGGAATCTTCGCTCGAAGGCCTACGCGGGTGAGCCTGCAAAGATTGCGCTCCAGATCGACAACACGGGAAATGTCGACCTCATGAATGTTACGCTGAGCTCCACTGTCGCATCTGACTGGAACGCTGAGTTCTCTGAGGAGACCATTGATCGCATCGAGGCTGGATCTTCGAAGGAAGTAACCGTAACCATCACACCGTCGCAGGATGCGACGATCGGCGAGTACATCGCGGAGATCAAGGCTTCTACCAAGGAAGCTTCCTCGATCTCAGATCTGGACATTTCGATTCAGAATCATACCGCCTGGGGCCTGATCGCGGTCGCGATCATCGCGGCGCTGATTCTTGGGCTTCTGGTGATCATCCGTAAGTTTGGCAGGAGATAAATCATGGCGGAAGAGAATGCAATCATCCGCACCCAGGATCTGACAAAAGCTTATGGAAGCAAGGTCGCAGTCAATCATCTGAACCTGGACATCAAAAAGGGAGAGATCTTTGGACTGCTGGGACCGAATGGTGCGGGAAAGACAACGACGATCCTCATGCTGCTTGGACTGACTGAGCCTACACTCGGCAGTGCCATGATCGCGGGATACGATTGCACGAGGGATTCGATGCGCGTCAAACGGATTACAGGCTATCTCCCGGACAATGTCGGCTTCTATGCCGACATGACCGGGCGGGAGAACCTTCGCTTTACAGCGCGCCTGAACGGCGTTCCGGAAAAGGAGATCGACTCCAGAATTGATGAGCTTCTGGAGCGTGTGGGGATGACCTGGGCGGGGGACCAGAAGACTGGAACCTACTCCAAGGGCATGCGTCAGAGACTGGGCATCGCTGATGTGTTGATCAAGGACCCGGAGGTCATCATCATGGATGAACCGACCCTGGGACTGGACCCGGAGGGAATGCGGGAGTTCCTGCAGCTGATCAAGCAGCTGTCCATCCAGGACGGCAGGACAGTCCTGGTATCCTCCCATCAGCTCTACCAGATCCAGCAGATCTGTGACCGTGTCGGCATCTTCGTTGACGGGGCCCTGGCTGCTTCTGGCAGGATTGGAGATCTGGGGAAGCAGATCGCCTCGGAAGGGCACTATCTCCTGGAGGTTGAGGCGGAGCCGACCGACGACCGCTTCCTGGGCTTTCTCAGCTCCCTTTCAGGGATCCGGGACATCTCCAAGGAAGGGGATCACTTCATCATCAGTTCTTCCAGAGATCTGAGGACGGAGATCACAGCCTTTTTAGGGACAAACCATTATACGCTGCTTCACCTGCGCCAGAAGGGTGGAGACCTGGATGAGATTTATCGGGTTTACTTTGAGAAGGCAGAGGAAAAAGAGAAGGAGGATCGAAATGCAAGGCTTGGAAGTGGAAGGCATGGAAAAGGCCGTGTCCGCGGCAGCGCTGAAAAATGATCTTCAGACTTCTCAGACTGGGGGATTGGAGAAAAACAGCAGGCTCCTTTCGGAGCCTGAGGAGAGGGAGCGGGAGCGGAAAGCGCTTCGCTTTCACAGTATGAGCGCCCTTTATCGAAAGGAGATGGCGGATCATATTTCCAGCAAGCGTTTTGTCATCATCCTGGCGGTGATGGCTGCCCTGACTGTGGCCAGTGTCTACGGATCCATGACCGGGATCCGCTCAGAGCTCGCAGACAGTGGGAGCAGCATGGACCTGAGCAATCTCTTCCTGAGGCTTTACACGACCTCGGGTGGTTCCATCCCTTCTTACATGTCTCTGATCGCCCTGATCGGGCCCTTTATCGGCATCATCCTGGGCTTTGACGCCATAAACTCCGAGCGGAACAGCGGAACGCTGAACCGCCTGGTAGCGCAGCCGATCTACCGGGATTCCATCATCATTGGGAAATTTCTTGCCTCCGCGACCCTGATCGGGGTCCTGGTCCTCTGCTCCGGCATCACCGTTGGGACGGCGGGTTTTCTCTTCTCCGGGATCAGGCCGAGTGGAGAGGCGGTCATGCGGGTGCTGATCTATCTTCTGTACACGGTGGTCTACATCTGCTTCTGGCAGCTGATGGCGCTCCTGTTCTCAGTCTTCACCCGCTACGCGGCGACCTCAGCGCTTCTGTCCATCGCCCTCTGGCTGTTCTTCGCGATCTTTGTGGGTCTTTTGGCGGGGGTGATCGCCAACGGGGTCTACCCGGTCAACACCGACTATGAACAGTCGGTCAATATGATTCACTACTACAACCTGAATCTGGGACTGAACCGGGTCTCACCCTACTACCTGTACTCGGAGGCCTCCACACTGATCATGGATCCGGCCAGGAGCACCATGGGCTACTCCTATGCCCAGATCATTGATGCCTACACAGGCTTCCTGAAGCAGGGAAGAAGCTATCTCTCCCTGGGGCAGAGCCTGCTTCTGGTATGGCCCCATCTCGTGGGCCTGATTGCCCTCTGCTTTTTCGCCTTCGAGACTGCCTATGTGGGCTTCATGCGCCAGGAGGTCCGCGGGAACTGAGAAAACTGATTGGCTCTGCGATGGCAGAGGAGTTACAAATATGGAACTGTCCAGTCCGCCTTGCGCAGCCTGCGCCAGGCGAGGGAATAACAGTTCAGAAGCAAAAGCCCCGGGGGAATCCCCGGGGCTTTTCTGATGCAAATCATCGCGGTCTGTCTTAGCCCATGATGGCGGTGACAGAGACCTCTGTCTTCCCCTCCACGATGGGGATGGTGTTCCCTTCGATCTTCACTCCATCCACGATCAGGCTCCGGATCCCTTTCTCCACATGGTCCGGGTTCTGGATGCTGATCTGGTAGCTGCAGCCGCGGAACCTTCTGCTGACGGTGAAATCTCCGAAGTCTTTCGGGATGCACGGATCCACTGTGAGCCCGTCAAAGTCCGGTCGGATTCCCAGGATGTACTGGGAAATGTTTACGAAGGTCCAGGCCGCTGTGCCGGTGAGCCAGCTGTTTTTGCCCTGACCGAAGAACTTCGCGTCACTTCCGGCTACCATCTGAGAGTAAACATAGGGCTCGGTGCAGTGGATTTCTGAGATGTCCTCGATATAAGCCGGGCAGGTTTTTCTGTAGATTTCAAAAGCCCGGTCCCCATGCCCGACAACGGTCTCGGCGATGGACACCCAGGGGTTATTGTGACAGAAGATGCCCCCGTTCTCCTTGTATCCTGGTGGATAGGAGGAGATCTCTCCCAGGTTCAGATGATAGGAGCTGTAGGAAGGCGCCAGGATGCGGATGCCGTATTTCGTGTCAAGGTGTTTCTCCACGGAGGAGAGCGCCATCTCCGCTTTCCCTTCCTCTACACCGATGCCCGCCAGGACGCAGAAGCCCTGGGGTTCGATGAAGATCTTTCCTTCCTCACATTCATGTGATCCGACTTTCTGCCCGGACGCATCGTAAGCCCGGAGGAACCACTCGCCATCCCAGCCGGCGGAGAGAACTGTCTGCCTCATCTTCTCCACCTCAGCTGCCGCCTGATCGGCCTTCTCCGTGAGCCCCCTGATGCGGCAGAGATCTTCATACTCCTTCCCGCAGCGGACAAACATCCCGGCGATGAAGACAGACTCCGCGATGGGACCCTCCGAGGGACCGGTGGTCTGGAAGGACTCTCCCGGCGTATCGGAGAAGCAGTTCAGATTCAGGCAGTCGTTCCAGTCAGCGCGGCCGATCTGGGGAAGGCCGTGGGGGCCCTTGTGATTGACGATGTAGTCAAAGGACCTTGTCAGGTGCTCAAAGAGCGGCACCCTGGTCGACTCATCGTTGTCGAAGGGCACCGGTGCATCAAGGATGGACAGGTCCCCGGTCTCCCGGATGTAGGCGGAGGTCCCTGAGATCAGCCACAAGGGGTCGTCATTGAAGCCCGAGCCGATGTCCGCGTTCCCCCGCTTGGTCAGGGGCTGGTACTGATGATAGGCAGAACCATCCTGGAACTGGGTTGAGGCAATGTCGATGATCCGCTCCCGGGCCTTTTCCGGGATCAGGTGGACAAAGCCCAGAAGATCCTGGCAGGAGTCCCGGAAACCCATGCCCCGGCCGATGCCGGACTCATAGTAGCTGGTGGAGCGGGACATGTTGAAGGTTACCATGCACTGGTACTGATTCCAGATGTTGACCATCCGGTTTACCTTCTCGTCTTTGGAATCGACGGTGTATCCAGAGAGAAGATTGTTCCATACATCCTGAAGCTCCTGAAAAGCTCTGTCCACGTCATCCGGGGTCTGATACCTGGCAAGAAGAGCCCTGGCAGGAGCCTTATTGATGACATTCGGAGCCTCCCACTTCTGATCTTTGGGAAGCTCGGCGTAGCCGAGGACATAGATCAGAGTCCGCTCCTCGCCTGGCTTCAGGTTGACTTTGATCTCCGTCGCCGCGATGGGGTACCAGCCGCTGGCGATGGATCCTGTGCAGCCGCCGTTTTCGATGGCGGAGGGCCTGGAGGCGGGGTTGTAGGTTCCGATGAAGGCATCTCGGCTTGTGTCAAAACCGTCCAGCGGCGCATTGACTGAGAAGTAGGAATAGTGGTTTCGCCTCTCCCGGTACTCCGTCTTGTGATAGATCGTGGACCCATCAATCTCTACCTCACCGGTGGAGAGGTTCCGCTGGAAATTGGTCATATCGTCCAGCGCGTTCCAGAGGCAGAACTCCACATAGGAGTAAAGTTTGATGGTCTTCTCATGATCCGATTCATTCTTCAGGGTCATGTAGTTGATCTCGCAAGGATCATTTACGGGGACGAAGTTCAGAAGGTTTACCCGAAGGCCGTTCTTGGAAGAAGAAAAGCGTGTGTAGCCGATACCGTGGCGGCATTCGTAGGAGTCAAGCTCCGTCTGCGTCGGCTGCCAGCCCGGGTTCCATACCTGACCCTCGTCCTCAATATAGTAGTACTTGCCGTTTGAGTCATAGGGAACGCTGTTGTAGCGGTAGCGGGTGATACGGAGCATCTTGGCGTCCTTAAAGAAGCTGTATCCGCCCGAGGTGTTCGAGACGATGGAGAAGAACTCGTTCATGCCCAGGTAGTTGATCCAGGGCAGCGGGGTTCTGGGGGTGCTGATGACATACTCGCGGGCCTTGTCATCAAACGTACCGAATTTCATGATGATCCCTCCTCTGTTTATTCCGGGATTGAGCTTGTTTTCCGTTTGTGAGGGGGCTCCGTGCTTTGGTTCTTATGGAAAACATTCTGTAACTGTCCAGTCCGCTTTGGCCGCTTGTCGCTGAGCGAGCTAATACAGTTCAAACATTTTCGTAGATCAGACTGGGGAGTAAACAAACATTTACGCGGACAGACGCTTTCCAGGGCAAATTTACGCAGGACGCTTCCCTCGGCGTGCAGGCAGGTCCCCACACATCCTGGATACAGTATAGTATGCGCCTTGAGCGAAAACAACGAAAATCAGTGCGAAAACGTTTTCGCAGAACCGTGGAAAACATCTCCTCAGGGGGTAGATCGATGAGGAGAGAGGATACGAGAGATTAAGGCGGCATGAGACGGAAAGAGCTGCTCAGGCATGCCATTTAGTTCCTTTGCATGTCTATGAATGCCTTCTAATTGTCTTCTGGTGTCTTCTGGTGTCTTCTAATGCGTGCGAAATGTGTGCTAAAATGCCCTCCGGAAAAGGAAGAGGAAAGGCTGGCATAGGCCTGGAAGCAGGGGGGGACAGTGGGCGCATGGTTGATTTATCCATCGTATCTGATAGAATGACAACGGCTGAGTCTGTAAAAAATCTGATTCCCTGTCTGCTTTCCTGGTATGGGTCGAATGCGAGAAAGCTCCCCTGGAGGGAGCATCCGTTCCCCTACAATGTCTGGGTGTCGGAGATTATGCTCCAGCAGACCAGGGTGGAGACGGTACTGCCCTATTACAGACGCTTCATGGAACGCCTGCCGGATGTCAGAAGCCTTTGGGACTGCCCGGAGGAGGAGCTCTTAAAGCTCTGGGAGGGGCTCGGTTACTACAGCCGGGTCCGAAACATGCAGAAGGCAGCCGGGATCATCATGGAAAAATATGGGGGAAAGCTCCCGGAGACGGTGAAGGAGCTTTTGAGCCTGCCGGGAATCGGTTCCTACACAGCAGGCGCCATCGCTTCGATTGCCTGCGGCAGGGAGGAGCCCGCTGTGGACGGGAATGTCCTTCGAGTCATGAGTCGGGTGAATGGATCTTTGGCCGTAATTGATGAGCCCCGCGTGAAAAAAGCCTGGGAGGAAATCCTGAGAGATGCCCTTCATCTCTATGGAGAGGCCTATGGAGAGGCTTATGGAGAGGCAGCGGGAACAGAGAGAGCGTCAGAATCAGAGAAGTTCAATTACTCCGGAGCTTTCAATCAGGCCCTGATGGATCTGGGGGCGGGGATTTGTCTGCCCAACGGGGCGCCGCTCTGTGAGAGATGTCCCCTCATGGATCGCTGCGCTGCCAGGCGGGAGAAGCTCATCCTGAAGATCCCGGTCCGGGCAAAGAAAAAGAGCCGGAGAGTCGAGGAGAGGACAATCTTCGCCATCCTGAAGAAAGACGCTTTGCTTCTTCGAAAACGGGAGGAGAAGGGACTTCTGGCGGGCCTTTGGGAGCTCCCAAACCGGGAGGGGCGTCTTTCGGAGAAGGAAGCCCTGGAGGAGATCCAGCACCTTGGCTTTTCCGTAAGAAAAATCTCCCCGATGCCGGAGGCAAAACATATATTTACTCATGTAGAGTGGCACATGAGAGGATATCTGCTGCGCGTCACGGATGGCAGAGAAAAGATCAAGAATATAGAAGATATAAAAGTCATAAAAGATTCAAAAGGCATAAAAGATATAGAAGATTCAAAAGA
>CADBUA010000194.1 GCA_902797665.1 uncultured Lachnospiraceae bacterium
CCGGTCAGAACCGTGAGGTTCTTCATCGTGATGATCCGGGTATCCTCCGAGTCCGTGACTTCAGAGCTCTCCACCAGGATGTCCGGCTGGGTCAGGTCCTGATTATAGGGGTGGTAGGCCACACACCATTTCCCATTGCCATAGCCCAGGGCATTCATGCGCCTGCCGAAGGCATCCAGAACGTCCTTTCCCCCATACCAGTAGCGGGGGCCCTGACCGGTCCAGACATGATCCAAAGGGATGTAGACTCTGGCGTACTGATAGACCTTCCGGGTGACATGGCAGATGTCCGCACACTCCCTGGCGTAGAGATCCATGTAGGACTCAAAGTCCAATGGCCCGCCCCAGTTCCAGATTCGGGCGTTGTTTACCTCATTGCCCACGATCCAGCCGACAATCCTGGGACCCTGCTTTTTCCCATAGCGCCGCGCCAGAAAAGTCACCGCGGCATTGATCTCCGCCATGGCTTTCTGCGAGTCCACGTTCCAGAGATAATAGGCGCAGTCCGTATATCCCAGGGCATCCGGGCAGACCAGATATTTCTTGTCAGGCCGAAGCCGCATGAGAAGAATCCCCGTGACAATCGTCTGATTCCGGGCAAGGCGCGTCAGGGTCTGGTCATAGTCATTCAGCACATTTTTTCGATACCAGTAGGTCTCTCCCCCGTAAGAGAAGGCAATCGATTGAGATGCATTCTCCTCAGAGGGCGCGGCGATCAGGTCCGTGAGCAGCAGGTTGATCGTCGCATGGGCACAGCCAAGCTCCGCCGCGTCCTCCTCCATCCCAGGCCGGGCATAGATCCCTTTCTTGGACTGGGCGGACGGGTAGCGGTAGCGATAGCGCTCTGCCGGGGCATTGATCGAGAGGAGCAGAAGGAAAAGGAGAAGAACCGAAATCAGACCCACAAAGGCCGAAGGTCTTCTCCTCAATCCTCCAGGCGCCAGCCCTGCAGGATTCGCCCTCACTCCAGATACTCCTTCATCATCTTGTTCTTTCTCTTGAGCTTCCGAAGGGACTTCGCCTCAATCTGGCGGATCCGCTCCCTCGTCACGTTCAGCTTCTTTCCAACTTCCTCCAGTGTGCGGGGATGATTGTCCTCAAGGCCGTAGCGCAGGATCAGCACCTCCTGCTCCCGCTCTGAGAGATCTGAGAGGATCTCCCGGATCTGGTCTTTCAGCATCGACATGGCGGCCTCGTCCGCAGGCACTGGGCTCGAATCATCCCGGATGAAATCTCCGAGGCTGCTGTCCTCCTCATCCCCCACCGGCGTCTCCATGGAGACCGGCTCCCGCGCGATCTTCTGAATTTCACGAACCCGGTCCACGCTGATCTGCATCTCCTCCGCGATCTCCTCCGGCGTCGGATCCCGGCCCAGAGTCTGAACCAGTTTTCTGGATGCGCGGTTGACTTTGTTGATATTCTCCACCATATGGACCGGAATGCGGATGGTCCGCCCCTGGTCCGCGATGGCGCGTGTGATCGACTGGCGGATCCACCAGGTCGCATAGGTCGAGAAACGGAAGCCTTTCTCGTAGTCGTATTTCTCGACTGCCCGGATCAGTCCCAGATTCCCTTCCTGAATCAGATCCATCAGGCTCATCCCGTGGCCGGTGTAGTGTTTGGCGATGGAGACAACCAGACGGAGATTCGCCTCCTCCAGCCTCAGTTTTGCCTCCTCATCTCCCATCTTCACGCGCCTGGCCAGCTCCACTTCCTCCTCGGGTGTAAGCAGCTTCACCTGACCGATTTCCCTGAGATACAAATGCACGGGGTCGGCGATGCTGCCTCCCTCATAGGAACTCTCTGAGGACTCCTCTTCCAGAGAATCCATCCCTCCTTCTTCCTGGTCAGATGGAATGAGGACATCAATCCCCTGGTTTTCGAGATACTCCTTCACCAGTTCCAGCTCCTCCTCCGTGGGATTCAGACCGGAGAGGGCATCCAGGATCTCCTGAACGTCCAGCACGTTTTTTTCCTCCCGCGTGGAGGCAAGCAAAGCATCCGCCCGCTCTGTGAGCTCCTCCTCCCTTGTTCGATCATCAGAAGACAAGTCTCTTGTATCCATACTTCACCCCCTTCTTACACTGGGATGCGCATTTTTCCAAGCTTTGCTGCCTGTGCATCCTGACTGATCTCCCGATCCCTGATCACCTTCAGCAGCGGATCTCCTGCAAAAGATGCTGCCGAGTCATTCGTGGGATCTCCCTGCATCCCGCCTCCCCTCTCCCTGGATCAGGATGACTGGTTTTCCCAGAGACACCATACGTAAAGCAAATGCACGATAACAGCGAATCTTATTTTACTCGACTCTGAAAAATCTATCAAGAAAATTCCATGTCTAAACAAACCGCAGCTGTCCTGTCGCAGGCTCCTGTAAGTCTTCGGCCGGGCCGAGGCTCCTACGCCCGCATTCAATCTGCGCCCGGCCTTTGCTTTTGAACTGTATGGCCTCACACTGCGCAGCGAGGTGCGCAAAGCCGGCTGGACAGTTCCAACAGACCATCCTGGAAAAACCGGCAAAATCCAAGCCAGTCTCCCATCCCGGAAAGTGGGGAAAGTATCCCGCCTTTTTCCCGCATCTGTCCACTCCCTTTATTTATTTA
>CADBUA010000195.1 GCA_902797665.1 uncultured Lachnospiraceae bacterium
TCCTTGGCACGGGCCAGGAATGCTGACTTTAAGCGTCTCCGAAGAGTTCTCTTCTTGAGATTTTGGCTTTTGGCGGGACCATCATTCTATTCCAGCTTCTCCAACTTCTATTCCGCTTCTATTCCGCTTCTATTCCGCTTCTATATGCGCTTCTTTCGGGGTCCCTTCTTTTTTCAGTTCTTCCTCGGTGCCCATGCATTTCTGCCCGAGGCCGCTCTGAAGAATTTCAGGGCTCTCCGGGCTGATGGCTGCCTCCATGCGTGCTGCCAGGCAGGAGGCCTCCCTGGCTGTCTTTCCGGTCTTCCGGAGGGCGATGTAGCTCGCGAAACAGGATTCCTCCACTTTGCCAGGCTCCGTGTTCCCCTCGGCCGGGCAGCACGGCACAGAGACCTGGCTGATCTCCCCATTCTCCTCCGAGACTTCCGTGAGAAGCCCGTTCTCCTTCCCAAGGTCAGTCAGGACCGTGCCTCCGCTCCAGGATGCCATGAGAAGTCCCGCCGCCTCCGGGGTCTCCTCCCCGGTGTAGGCCAGGACTTCCTCCCGGCTCAGCGCGATCACAGGGTTCCGGAGGAAGAGGCGCTCCATCCTGGAAGCGCTGATCTTCAAAATCTGACCCGCGGGCTGGAAGTAGACCTTCATCTTCGGATGCAGCTCCAGAAATCCCAGAATCAGCTCCCCGGTCGGCTCCGCAAGCTCCTGACCGGTGAGATAGACACTGTCAATCTCCCAGGCCCTCTGCTCCAGACTTTCAAACCACTCGGGATAAAAACTGTACTCCGCCCCACGGATGTTGACGCATGTGCTTTTCCCATCTGGCTCCACAAAGAGATAGCGGCATCCGTTCATCTCACGGACTTGCGGTATGGCAGAGCGAAAGCCATGCCGGTTCATTTCTCCACGGATGTAGTCCCCGTAGACGCCCGAACCGACCGGCAAATATGGGATGACAGGCAGCCCGAAGCGGCAGAGACAGCTGCACAGCTCGAAGGCAGGCCCAAGCACAGACAGGTTCTCAGTCTTGGGTGAGACTTCCCCGCCCCGCTCCGGAAAGCGTTCCACCGGAATCACGATATCTACGGCGGCAGATCCAATCACAAGTATTTTTTTCATATGCCAAACTGCCTCAAAGCTGTATTGCCGTCTCCAGTGCCACAACCATCATGTTGGCAAAGGTGGTCTGCCGATCATAGGCGGACATCTCCTCGTGGGTGACCAGAGAATCGGAGATCGTAAACATCCCCAGAGCCTTCACGCCACCCTCTGCCGCGTTCAGATAGAGCCCGTAACTCTCCATCTCAGCACAGAGAACGCCCATTTTTGCCCAGTTTTTCCAATCCTCATTTCCGCTGTAGAAGACATCCGAACTGACAACGTTTCCAATCTGATAACGATAGCCATGCCTGTCCGCGGACTCCTTGGCCTTCAGGAGCAGGTCAAAGGACGCGGTCGCCGAAAAGATCCCCGGCAGATGAAAGTGGTCAGCGTAGTTGCTGTCCGAGCATGCCCCCTCCGCCAGGACTATATCCCCCAGCTTCAGATCTGGCTGGTAGGCTCCTGCGGAGCCGACCCGGATCAGGTTCTCACAGCCGTAGAAGTGGATCAGTTCATAGGTATAGATACCAATGGAAGGAATGCCCATTCCCGTAGCCATAACCGATACCGGCTTTCCTTCGTATGTTCCCGTAAACCCCAGTACATTTCTGACGGAGTTGAACTGGACAGGATTCTCCAGAAACGTCTCCGCGATGTATTTCGCCCTCAGCGGATCACCCGGCAGAAGGACCGTTTTTGCAATGTCACCTTCCTTTGCAGCGTTATGCGGTGTCGCCATAAAGAATACCTCCTTTCGGCTGAAAGCAGGAGCTCCCCTCAAAGGGTCTGTCCAGCTTTCCTCTCTCTTTTCTATCCCCGGAAGCATCAGAACTACCGGAACTCATCCAGGGGTATATACCCGCTCCCACCATTCCTCCGCAGCTACGCACGCTCACGGGTATAAACAAGTACTATCATTATACTCGCGGCCAGGAGAAATTGCCACGTATCATCTCATTCCGCGGAAAAAACCGGGCTTTTGTATTCAGCGATATTGGAATCAAAGAGGGGCATGGGGATCTGAAGAAAGCAAACGATCCCCTTGTCCTCAGAAAAGCTGACACGCTTGCCTCTTGACTTTGCTATATAGCGGAAGCATTCGAATTTGCCAGCTGCTTCAACCGTATATGCTCGCGCGCAGTATTATGTTCTCAAGGTTGAA
>CADBUA010000196.1 GCA_902797665.1 uncultured Lachnospiraceae bacterium
TCCGCCATGGCCCTCTCGATCTCTGCGTCAGACATCTTTCCATTTTCTGTGATGACGATTGACTGCTCCCGCCCGCTGGCCAGGTCCTTGGCGGAGACCTTCAGGATGCCGCTGGCATCGATGTCAAAGCTGACCTCAATCTGCGGAACTCCGGCAGGAGCGGCCTTGATTCCGGACAGGCGAAACCTGCCGATGGTCTTGTTGTCCCGGGCCATAGGTCTCTCGCCCTGCAGAACATGGATGTCCACGGAGGTCTGGAAGGGCGCGGCTGTGGTGAAGACTTTGGAATAGCGGGTGGGGATGGTTGTATTTCGGGGCACCAGAGGCGTAGACACAGCACCGACGGTCTCAATGGCCAGGGTGAGTGGTGTCACGTCCATCAGAATGACCTGCTCGGAGGAACCGGACAGGACGATCTTTCCCCCGGTGAGGGTCTCTGCCTGTACCGCCGCGCCCATGGCGACGCACTCATCGGGATTGATGTTCCGGGAGGGTTCAATCCCTGTGAGGCTGCGGACCTGATGGGCCACCGCCGGGATGCGGGTGCTTCCCCCCACCAGAAGAACCATTCCCAGGTCCCGGGAGGGGATTCCGGCGTCATGGATGGCGGTGTTCACCGCGGCCTTTGTCCGATCGATGAGAGGCTGGATCAGACCGTTGAAGGTCATCCTGTCCAGGGTCAGGTCCAGGTGAAGAGCGCCCTCTCTGCCCTGGGTGATGAAGGGCAGGTTGACGATGGTGGAGCCGGCGATGGAGAGTTCCTTTTTGGCCTTCTCAGCAGCTTCCAGGATCCGCTGCCAGGCTGTCTGATCCCGGGAGAGATCGATCTGGTTGATCTCACGGAACTGATCTGAAAGCCACTGCGCGACCTTCAGATCCATGTCGTCCCCGCCGAGGTGGTTATCCCCGGCGGTGGCCAGCACCTCGATGAGGCCGTCGTTGATCTCGATGATCGAGACATCAAAGGTCCCGCCCCCGAAGTCATACACCATGATTTTCTGCGATCTCCCGTTCTGAAGGCCGTAGGAAAGGGCAGCGGAGGTCGGCTCATTGATGATGCGCAAGACGTTCAGCCCGGCGATACGGCCCGCGTCCCTGGTTGCCTGCCTCTGGCTGTCATTGAAATAGGCAGGCACAGTGATGACGGCATCCGTCACGTTCTCCCCGAGGAAGTCTGAGGCATCCTGCTTTAGCTTCCGGAGGATCATCGCGGAGATCTCCTGCGGAAGATAGCGCTTGCCGTCAATGTTGATGTTCCAGGAGCTTCCCATATGCCGCTTGATGGAACTGACGGTGCGGGACGGGTTGACGGCGTACTGCCTTCTGGCGGCGCTGCCAACCAGGATCTCACCCGCCTGGGTGAAGGCGACGACGCTGGGCGTCGTCCTTTCGCCTTCCCGGTTGGGGATGATGATCGGGGATCCGTTCTCCACGATGCTCATGCAGCTGTTTGTGGTTCCAAGGTCAATGCCAATCGCGCCTCTCATGCTGACTCCTCCTGAAATCGATTTCTCAACAGGCAAATGCCAGATGTGTTTTTGACTCCGGCATCTGTATGAGGAAAAGATAGGCCATGATTGTGAACACAAAGTGTCCCCCGAAGTGCCGGCATCTGCATCTTCAGCTCTCTTTCCCTCAACAGGCAGACCGGCATGAATCGCTCAGCCCGGCCTTGTACCTGAAGGAGCCTGCGGCTGGAGTGCGAAAAATGCTGAAAAGCAGAATGATTTTTGCGGGATTTTCTCCCACATGTGAAAAAATCCTGTGGTATACTGTCACGCGGACCCGAGGGGGTCCATTTTTTGAGTAGAAAAGGACCATGGGGAGAGCCCGGAGAGCCCGGAGAGATCCCGGGAGACCTGTGAAAGGGTGGAAAGTCCCCAGGGACTTTTGAAGAATCCGTAACAGTCCAGTCAGCTTTTGCGCTTGCTGCGCCAGAGCTTGGAGTACAGAGCAGAAGCAAAGATTAAATTCACATTTCATGCGGACACAGGCGCATGCGTCCTCATGAAATGTGCGATCGACCGAATGCCGACAGCGACGGGACAGCTACTGTTTTGAGATGCGACACACGCAGCAGAGCGCTATGAAAGAGAGCGGGGGAGATATGCAGACACATGCCGAAGTCACAGACAACCTGAAGACCCTCCTGGAGGGAGACAGCAGCCTGAAAATGCTGGTAGAGAAGTCGATCCGTCTCGCGGCGGAACTGAACCCCAATCCGGAAACGAACCCGGTCCGGAGCCTGGATCAGCTGTATGACTTTATCGACTTTACACTGACCACGATGCCGTGGAGTTTCCTGCCGGAGAAGAACTACTCGAAGTTTGTGACAAAGACGGACCAGAGCTGTCTCTACATCTACTTCCTGCTGGACAGGCCCCTTCCGGAGCTGGAAGGAAAGCTCCCGATGTGGCCGGCGGTGGAGTATCTGCCGGAGATCTATTCCTGGCTGAAGGACTACAACAATGCGTTGAAGGTCTTTATGGATTCAGAAGCCTCCTGGAAAGAGGAGTATCTGAAAGCTCTCTATGCCGATCCGACCTGGCATCTGGATCAGGGCTGGTATGAGGACAGCAGCAGCTGGCACTCTTTTAATGACTTTTTCTCCCGGAAGTTTCTGGATGTGGAAAAGGCGCGTCCTCTGGATGGCCCGGATGATGACACTGTCGTGACTTCCCCCGGAGATTCCCTGCCGCAGGGGACCTGGCAGATCCTGGAGGATGGAAATATCTTCCAGGGAGATGTGCTGGATGAGCACGGGGTCGTAATCAAGACCTCCACCTACTATACCGTCCGGGATATTCTGGGCGAAGAGGGAGCGGCCTATGAGAAGGACTTCTACGGGGGGACCCTGACCCATACTTTTTACAACTTTGATGACTATCACAGGTTTCACGCCCCGGTCTCCGGCAGGATTCTTGCCGCTTACCTGGTGAAGGATGCGGACGCTGTGGGCGGGATCACCACCTATGAGCCGGATCGCGGCCTTTACGTCCTGGAGTCCAACTTCCTGGGCTGGCAGGCTTATGAGACGAGGGGCTGTGTGATCCTTCAGACAGAGAACTACGGCCTCTGCGCGGTTCAGGCGGTGGGCCAGGGCCAGGTCTCCTCGGTGCACTTCTCTGAGGGGATTGAAGTGGGAACTGTGGTCAGAAAGGGCGAGGAGCTGGGCTACTTCCTCTTTGGCGGTTCTGACTGCGTCATGATCTTCTCCCGGGAGGCTGGCTTTGAGATCACCGCGCCCAGAGCCGCAGTGGATGATAGCTATGCCAACGGCTACGCGAAGATCCTGTGCCGCACCGAGTATGGCCGTTTTCATGGAAATAAGGAAACATAATCATACATGGTGTAAGTGCTTTATGATTCTTTGAATACTTCGCGGAATTCACCAGCCTCAGCGCAAACTGCGCAAAGCTGACTGGACAGTTACACGGAATCTGCCTGGCTTTCGCCTGCTGGATTGTCATCCGGCAGGCGTTTTTTTTGACAGCCGGAGACATCAGAGTCCCGGCAGTCATCAAGGCTGACGCAGGCCGCGCCGATGGGGGAATTTCAGGGCAGAAAACAGAAACGGCAGAAGATGGCATGGTATCCCAGGCAAAGTCTGATATACTTGAAACGCCAGAAAAGACGGAGAGATGGGGAATGCCCTGGAAATGTTCACCCAAGCTGCGGCGAAGTCCTGTCCGCGCCTGTTTCGAACAGATCCTCCCTGAGAAACCGGAAGAGGGCGAGGGATATGAGGAGGATCGTTCTGAAGAACTGGAAGAGCCTGAAAAGCCTGAAGATCATGAGGATTACGAGAAGCTGGAGGAACTGTCTGATCCTGAGGGGCAGGAAGAACTTCTGAAACCGGAAGGATTTGCCAGCAGGGAAGACAGCATGAGCTTCACCCCGGGGGGCGACCCTGGGGAGGATGGACTCCAGCTGGAAAACATGGTCCGTGAGCGGACGGAGGCCTTCACCAGCTTCACAAAAATGGGAGCCATGACAAATGCGTTTGAGGTCCTCTTTTATGACCTGGATTTCATGCTATTCATATGAATATGGTCCGGATGCCTTACAAAGATCATAGACTCTGAGAGCGGAAACATGAAAGGGCGCGGTCAGATGGAGACAGTCATGGCTCCGGAAGGCATGTGCAACAACATGCGCAACAAATAGAAGATTCTCGATGAAGGACCGCTGGACTTTGAAAACGAGCAGGGGTGTGGGAGATCCGATCTGCCTTCCGGGCCTTTTCAGAA
>CADBUA010000197.1 GCA_902797665.1 uncultured Lachnospiraceae bacterium
CTTCTCAATAGTTCATGAAATTCTTCTATATAACTCATTGCAATAAACTGAACAAATAATCGGCCATAAGACTTATCAGCATCCCCTGTCCTTGATGTATCGCCGTCAGCACCTTGTTTCATTCTCTCGAAATAGTCTTCTATCCATTCTCTCTTACGATAGAGAGTAAGAGCTTCATTAGTATCTTTGAAATAATCTGAAACAAGAGCAAAGATACCATTATTCGCACATGCATCATCGATTGCTTCATTGTTTCTTTCTATTATAATTTCACCATCATTTTCACTTACAATAAGATATCTGTCTTTTATTGCTTCTGCATGCTCCGATAATGGCTGTCCTTCATGAATTAATTCTTCAATATCCAGAAGAAGTGATATAAAATCTCTGTCCTCCTTTTCTTTGCGATTTGTATCACGATATATATGTAGATATACCGTCTTTTCAAATGAATCGCGGTCTCCAGCCTTAAGTGACTTCATAGTGCTTTTATAAATATGAATATAAGAAAAATGCCTCTTTATTTTTAAAGTTATACCTTTGACATTGATATCGCATTTCATTATGTTCCTAGCTAAGCATAGCTCATTTTCGTGCTTATCAATCTCTTTCTTTACCCATGTCCTATCAATTTTAATTCGAGTTAATGAATGGTTCTTTGAGTGTAATATGGCACCCAAATTATCATCAGATGTAAATCCGCTATCGGTTATAATAGCTACATTTTTTACTTCCAATGCTTTTAACTGAGATAAAGCGTTTTGAATTGATACAACATCCGGTACATTAGCAGGCTGTTTGATGAAAGCCAGAGGGCGCCTCGTACG
This sequence comes from uncultured Lachnospiraceae bacterium, assembly GCA_902797665.1. GTDB lineage: Bacteria > Bacillota > Clostridia > Lachnospirales > Lachnospiraceae > Porcincola. Next base: position 828 of record CADBUA010000197.1, read on the forward strand.
CAAAGAATACAAGACCAAAACCTTTAGTGCAGGCTTGTTATTATGATCTTTATTCATCCCAATTCGAGCCTCCGGATTCTTAGATACGGAATTCTCTGTTGAGCTATCGTACGCAACAAGAAGAACCAGGTCGGGTTCTCGATCAAATCTGCACTTGAAGAACGACTGCCGCAACGATTCATCAAACCCGATATCACTGAAAAGATTGAGATAGACATCCTCAGTGATCGGGTAAGCATATGGCACTGGATGTGTTAACATCCATTCCTCAATACCTGGAAATGCCTGGCCGTCCGTTCCTACTATGTATCTAGCAACAGAAATTATCTTCTCTGCTGTCGGGCGATCTGTTATAGCGTATAAATCATCGTCTATCCCTGATACAGAGCCTATATGATTTATAATATCCATCATTCCTGTGTGCTTTCTTGAAGCATTAACACTGGAACCCTCGGGCTGTGGCTTGTCAGGTTTAGATGCGGCAGATTGACGTTTGCCACGTGTCGGTTGTAATTCACCTCCCTTTTCATCAGATTTACCAAGAAGTTTCTTGCTCAAAGTCTTAGCTCGACCATCCTCCCAAACACGTTTACGATTGTAGCAATAGTAACTACCATTAGCCTGCTTGACCCAGATAGTATCCTCCATTATTTTGCCAGAAACAGGTCGTGCCAAAAACTACCACCCCCTTTAACTGGTTCCTATAATACTATAAGAACCAGTTAAAGTCCAGAGCCGTTCTTTAGCTCATTCTTGGGAAAATATATTGTTTTTGCGTTTGTCCATCCATGCGTAATAGGTGACTGGTCCCTATTATCCTTGATTTAGGGTAGAGATTACCCGCTGCTGATCCTTTTCCATCCTAGCATTCAGCGGGATCTTTCACAACTGCGCCTGAAAGAAAGATTTTATACTCGCGACCTAAAGGATTTGCTTCCTGCAGTCTACAGCAAGGGTTTGCAGAGGCTCTTAGATCCAGTATACTTACAGTACACTGTCCAGTCCGCTTTGCGCACTTGCTGCGCAAAGCAAGATGATTGAGTGCAAAAGCAAAGGCCAGGCTCATATCCAATGCGACGATAGGGGCCTGCGTCCGGCCTCGTATCTGGGAAGGAGCTTGCGACTGGACAGGTACTATTTTTTAGCCATAATACGCTGCATACCATTCAGCGAAGGCTCTGAGCCCACATCTTATATCAATCTCAGGCTTGAAGCCATAATCCCGTTCCAAAGCGCTGCTGTCCGCATAGGTCACGGGCACATCCCCCATCTGCATGCCGACGAGCTCCCGGTGTGCTTCAAAGTCATAATCTGCCGGGAGAACAGCGGCGCGGACGAGTTCCTCCTGGAGGGTGGAAATAAAATCCAGCAGGTTTTCCGGCTGGCCGCCGCCAATGTTGTAGACTGCGTAGGGCGGAATTGGCAGACCGTCCGCTCCCGCTGCTTTCTCTGGCGCGCCTTTCATGACGCGGCAGACCCCCTCCACGATATCGTCGATGTAGGTGAAGTCCCGGCGCATATTTCCGTAGTTGAAGATCTGTATCTTCTCTCCTTTTGCCAGCTTCTCTGTCGCGCTGTAATAGAACATATCCGGCCGCCCGGCGGGACCGTACACTGTGAAGAAGCGAAGTCCCGTGGACGGGATGTTATAAAGCTTGCTGTAGGCATGCGCCAGAAGCTCATCACTCTTCTTTGTGGCCGCATAGAGGCTCACCGGGTGATCCACCCTGTCCTCGGTGCTGAAGGGGATTTTCTGATTCCCGCCATAGACGGAGGAAGAGGAGGCATACACCAGGTGCTCCACCGGATGATGACGGCAGGCCTCCAGAAGGTTGTAGAAGCCGATGATGTTGGATTCGATGTACACATCCGGATGGTCAATGGAGTAGCGCACGCCCGCCTGCGCTGCCAGATTTACCACAAGGTCAAAATGATGGTCAGAGAACAGCTGATCGACGAGATTCTTGTCCCCGATTGAGCCGCGCACAAAGGTGTGTTTCACGGGAGACGCTTCGGCTGCCTTCTCCACAAGCCTCAGGCGGTACTCCTTGAGTTTTGGATCGTAATAATCGTTCATGTTATCAAGGCTGACCAGCTCGCCGCCGGTCAACTCCCTCAAGAGGCGGATCACCAGATTGGCCCCGATGAATCCCGGCGAACCTGTCACCAATATCCGCTTTCCATTCAAATCTATCTGCTGCACTTCTCAATCCCTCCTGAACAGATCACGGGTGTAGATTTTATCCTTCACGTCATCCAGTGCAGAATCATACCGGTTCGCGATGATGCAACCGCACATCTTTTTGAACTTCTCCAGATCATTGACCACCACAGAACCAAAGAAGGTGCTGCCATCCTCCAGGGTCGGCTCATAGATCACCACAAGCGCCCCCTTCGCCTTGATGCGTTTCATGACGCCCTGGATGGAGGATTGACGGAAGTTATCGGAATTGCTCTTCATGGTCAGACGGAACACACCGACCACAGCTTCCTTCTGCCGTTTCTCCTGCTCCTCATCATATCGGGACGACGCCGTATAGGTCCCGGCAATTTCAAGCACGCGGTCCGCGATGAAATCCTTTCTCGTTCTGTTGCTCTCCACGATGGCCTGAATCAGGTTTTCCGGTACATCCCTATAATTGGCCAGGAGCTGTTTCGTATCCTTGGGGAGACAGTATCCGCCATAGCCAAAAGAAGGATTATTATAGTAATCTCCGACCCTTGGATCGAGGCATACCCCCTTGATGATCGGCGCGGTCTGAATTCCCTTCACCTCGGCGTAGGTATCCAGTTCGTTGAAGTAAGAAACCCGAAGTGCCAGGTAGGTATTCACAAAGAGCTTGGTCGCCTCGGCCTCTGTTGTTCCCATGAAGAGGACAGGAATACCAGTCTTGATCGCTCCCTGCCTGAGCAGAGCCGCAAAGGTCTCGGCGGCAGAAAGGTTGGCGGAATCGCTTCCCACAATGATCCTGCTCGGATACAGGTTATCATAGAGCGCCTTGGATTCGCGCAGAAACTCAGGGCTGAAGATGATATGATCCATGCCCAGCTTTTCCCGAATACGCGCTGTGTATCCGACAGGGATGGTGGACTTGATGACCACAGTTGGCCACACATCCCGCTTCGTGGCTGTCTTTTTGATGAGCGTCAGCACCGACTCTACCGCACTGCAGTCAAAGTAGTTCGTCTTCGGATCATAGTTCGTCGGAGCCGCGATGATGATAAAATCAGCATCGGCATAGGCGGCCTCCGCATCCGTAGTCGCCGTGAGACTCAGCCCGCGCTCTAGATGCTCTGCCATATACTTTTCGATGTACTCATCCTGGATCGGGCTGGTCCAGGCATTGATCTTCGCAACCTTGTCTTCCACAATGTCCACAGCGGTCACATCATTGTGCTGGGACAGAAGAACGGCGAGACTCATTCCCACATATCCCGTCCCGGCCACGGTAATCTTCTTCCGGGCAACGGAGACCAGTTCCGCCTCATCATCCACAATCACGTCGGAGGTCTGGAAATCCAGCGCAGCGGAAAGGGAAAGCAGTTGATCCACGGAAGGGCTGTAATCCCTCGACTCAAGCCGTGACAGAATCGATCGGTTGATACCGGTTTTCTCAGCCAGAGCTGCCTGGGAGAGCTTCAATGTCTTTCTCCTGCTGATCACCATTTCGGAGAGCAGCTGCAGAGATAAATGTTTCATGGGGTTTCCTCCTGTCATTCCTGTTTGTTGCTATTAGCAACACATCTCTTTCTCACCGTGATATGCCCATGATAACAGGAGGCCCTGAGAAATTCAAGAGAAATCTTATAGTTTTTGATTGAAAGCCATGTTCTGTCCGGATTTATGTATATGCTTTGTCGCTGTCAGCATCAGGTCATGCCGGATGTTTGTCGCTGACAGCAACACGAAATATATGCCCGGCCTTTTCTTCTGTTCTCCGTTTTCACGTTCAGCAAGTTGCGCAAAGCTGACTGGACATTACGAAAAAGAGCAGGCAGCTCATATGATGGGGAGTTGTATTTGGCATTATCGAGCAGGAGGCCAGCCCTAGAGCTGGCCGTCCTCTCACGCTACCGTACGTACCGTTTGGTATACGGCGGTTCCCAGGTTTTATACCAGAGGCACTTAGGATTTGCCGCAGGCGAATCGTTAGTGCCTCTGCATATACCGCGGCCCCGGATGATAGCTGGCAGATTCTCTTGGCCGCGAGTATAAGTTCTTCACGCTTTATAGGAATCTGAAAGACGAATATATCCCGAATCGGGGATCCATTTGTTGGTTAACACACTGCTCAGTGCCAGTGCACTGGCCCATGGGCCTGACCTCATGTTCGCCATCTTATGCACCTGCGGCTCTTTGAGTCCCATGCTTCGAAACACTCTGTATCTCGTCCGGACTCGTTTCCATTGACGCCAGGATAAAGCAGTTGACCCATCCTTTGATCTTCCGATTCCATTTGCCAGCTCGTTCAGCATGATGTTGCCAAGAAGCGGACTGAGCGGCCCGCCTTGCGGCCCCCCTCGTCCGTCCTCTCAAACATTCCACGCGACCATGCCCCTTAATTCAGGCACTTGTTGATGAGGAATAACAGCTTTCTATCTTTAATCATCACTGAGAGTACCTGCAGTAACTTACTATGATTCACGGCATCAGAATACTTGGCAGGATCCATATCCACCACGCAGATATATCCCTCGTCCGCATATGATTTCAACCGCTTCAGGGCCATGTGACAGTCTCTGTCCGGGCGGAATCCATAGCCAGATTCCGAGAATGCATACTCATAGATTGGAGTGAGCACCTGCGCAATGGCCTGCTGTATCACTCGGTCTGCCAGAGCTGATATTCCAAGCCTCCTGACCTTGCCCGGCTCATCCTTGGGAATTTCTACCCTGCTCAGCGGATTGGGTTTGCAGCTCCCTTCCCGGATCGGTTTCAGCTGCTCGACCTGGTTTTTCCGCAGATAGCGGAACAAGCCATCTGCTTCCATGCCGTAACCTCCTCCTGCTCTATTACCTTGAGGTAAGCAGCATTTAAATACTGCTTTGCTAAATTTTTTCCAGAAGGTTCAGATTGCTGTCCAACGAAACACTTACGGTATTGTTGTTTTTATCTATCTTCCAGTCTATATGTGCTTCTGCGAATTTTCAGTTAGCGTCACATACCATTCGCTGATAGCCCTTCTTCGAAGGTTTTCTGCATCGTGATTGACCTTTCGTAGAATTCATTGACTGAATACCTCCTCAGGTTCAGCCCTTCCCGTATGTTCCATACAGTACGATTGCCTCTGCTGACTTCCCGCGACAAACTTTTTCACCGCTTCGGGATTTCTCCCTGCGCGTCCACAGGATCTCATAGGGTACTCACACGTACTTTCCCTCTTATGCGAACGACATTCCTGCCGTATGTCACATGCCGGCACGTATGCCGGCAATCCCCACAAATACCGCAATGCTTCACGTGCAGTTATCGGACTTCAGCCTGTTTCGGAGCCTCATCCACCATTAGGGCCTCAGGTGTGGAACGCCAGAGTTTTGCCTCCACCTTTCTTCAGATCCCACCTTACGGTGGCCCCCCTGGTCTTGGCGGTGTCCTTCCCATCTGCCGGGCGGACCAGGGACTTCCTGTGGCTACACCCATTAGCACGTGCGCTCACCGATCGCGCAGAAAAGCTGGCAAGCCAAAATAGCAGGGCTTGCCAGCCTCATGGGAGATCAAAAGTCAAAACTTCCGTCAGGGCTTTTGAACCATATCAGCTGCTCTGAAGCAGGCTTTCAGGATTCTCCCCTCACGACAATCTCCAGCAGATTGCCGAGTTCGCCTTCCTGCCGGGTATAGTTCATCGCCTCCGCATACCCGCATATGATCCTGCACGAAATGGCCAGGCGTTCATCCTGATCCACCTCGATCAGAGAAAGAGCCGCGTTCTCCCGGATCAGGGAGACAAGATCTTCCTGCTTTCCGCTGTACTCAAAGCAGAGCGTAACCCCATCTTTTCTGCCGATCAGCTTCAGGTGGATCCGGAAGGGATCCGAAAGACGCGGGAAGAGGATCTGATGGATGACTTCGTCCAACAGGAGGACGGCGTTCTGGTAGAATGCTCCAAAGAGTTTCATCCGGCCCATCAGCTCATATGCTGTCTTTCTCAGGCCTTCAAAGTCGTAATCGCGCGAGCAGATATCCACCTCCAGGGAGGAGATCTTCTTGATGAACTGGATCGTATTGGGCTTCTGTGGGTTCTCAAAGATCTCTTCAGGGGAACCTTCCTCATAGACGATCCCTTCATCCATGTAGAAAACACGGGTGCTGATATCGCGGGCGAAAGCCATATCGTGGGTCACAATCATGATGGTGATGCCGCTCGAGGCCAGCTTCCTGATCACTGCATTGACCTCATCCACCATGGTAGGATCCAGGGCGCTGGTAGGTTCATCCAGAAGCAGGACCTGGGGATCCATGGCCAGAGCGCGGGCAATGGCAACGCGCTGCTTCTGTCCACCGGAGAGCTGAGCCGGGTACTGAAGCGCCTTTTCTCCCAGGCCTACCTGCTCCAGGAGTTCCATCCCCCTGTCGTACGCTTCCTGACGGGTCTTTTTCAGGAGGACAACCTGCGGGATCATGATGTTTTCAATGGACGTGAGGTGATGAAAAAGGTTGAAGGACTGAAATACCATCCCGACCTTCCTGCGGAGAGCAGTCACATCATAGCCTTTTTCGGTGATCTTCTGTCCTTCGAAGTAAATATCCCCGGATGTTGGCGGATCCAGCATGTTAATGCACCTCAGAAGGGTCGATTTCCCCGTACCGGAGGGACCGATCAGGGAGATCACATCACCTTTGCGGATCTCCGCACTGAGATTTTTCACAGGTACAACATCATTGTCAAATCCCTTGCTAATCTGATCAATCTTAATCATGGTAGTTTACCCCCTTCAGGATTTTTTCTTTCTTCCGCCGCATGGGATCGAAGCGCTCCCCAAGAAGGCTTACCAGTCCTCCCAGGAGTTTCCCTGCCAGGTAGTAGACGATGGCGACAAAGATCAGGGAGAAGAAAGCTTCAAAGGTCCTGTTCCGCACCATATCTCCTGCCCTGGTCAGATCCTGGACCGCGATATAGCCCACAACAGCAGTGGCTTTGAGGAGGGAGGACACTTCACTTTTGAAGATCGGCAGAATATGCAGGATCGCCTGCGGGAGAATGAACCGGAAGAAGGTCTGATTGTCATTGAAACCGAGGGCATAGGCCCCTTCTGTCTGTCCCAGGTCCACGGCATTGGTTCCGGTCTGAAGCATCTGGAGCACCGAAGTGCCAAAGATGAGTGTAAAGGCGATGATGGAGACCAGCATGCCTGTGATCGTACTTTTGCCGAATACGACATAGAAAAGAACCATCAGGAGCACCACCGCAGGGATTCCGACAATGACTCCTGTCACCCCATGGACGATCCCCCGCACGGCTTTTCCTGTCTTCCTGCAGAGGAGGAACAGGAGAAATCCCAGGATGCAGCCGAAGATCATGGAGGAGAAGGTGATGATAAGCGTATTGAATAGACCTGTGAGGAAGACTTTCCATCTGCTCTCCTCGACAAAGGTTCTCCTGAAGCTGCTTCTGATGGAATTGAAAAAGCCGCCTTTCCCGCTGTTTTTCTGCCCATCATCCTCCTTCGGAATCATGGAGCTGTCGACATCCGCCTTTTTGACCACCAGAACGGATCCCCCCTCAAAGAAGGGATCAGAAAAGTCGATTTTCTGAAGGCGCTCCTCCGTAATGGACATGCTCCGACCTGCCAGATCAGCCTTCCCGCCCTGGAGGGCGGGAATGAGCCCGTCAAAGGCACATTCCGTGATCTCGACCTTATAGTCCATCTCCCTGGCGATATGCAGCACAAAGTCCACGGCGTAACCGATCGGGGTTCCATCCGGTCCGAGATAAGACATGGGTGGAGTCCCGGTATTTACCCAGTAGCGAAGCGTTCCATTCTTCCCCTCCCAGTCCTGGGGGATCAGGACCTTCTCTTCCTCATCTGTCCCCATCCACTTGGTGCTCATCTTCTCATTAAGACCCTGGGATTCCAGTTTTCTCATCGCTTCGTTAAAAGGAGCAAGCAGAGGACTGCCCTTCCTGAAACCGAAGCCATATTGATCCTCCATGATGACTTCGGGGAAGATCATCAGTTCTTTGTGCTCGCTCACGACCATCGCAGCGATGGGCATATCCATGGCGATGGCATCGCTTTTTCCTGACAGAAGCGATGAAATGGAGTCGATGTCGCTGTTCTGATAAAGAATGTTGACATCTCCCTTCAGGATCGGATTCTTCTGAATATGAACATCAAAGGTGCTGCCGTTGAGAATTGAGATGTTCTTTCCGATGAAGTCCGACAGGGAAGAGATGGGAGAGATGGTCGCGTTGCTGCCTGACGCTGCCCAGGCCTGAATCCCTTGAAATCCCTGAAATAAGGGCGAGAGGAAAACGAGGACGAGAAAAGCCAGGCAGAAGGTCAGGTTTTTAAAAAGAAGCCTCTTTTTCAATTTTGTACCTCCTTGATATCTGAAAATCTGTATCTCAGAGCAGCAAGCATCAGGTCGAAGGTAAGCCTCCCCTTTGTCGATCCATATCCTTCCCAGCATCCATCTCCATGGAAGTTCTGCAGTTTCCCAGCTCCCTTCGCTCATGATCTGCAGAGGATCCGAGAACTGCCGCTGAAGCCTGGAGAAAAAGGATATCCTCTCATGGAGATCATGAAGATGGGAAAGCAGATGCTGCTCCTGTGTGCTTCTCGCCGCCAGATCTGCACATGTTGGAGAAAGGGTCAGAAGGATCTGCTCAGAAGGATCCATCCAAAAGGTTCATCATCCCTGTGTTGTGGAATGACGAAAGTATTCTCGCATACTATATTAGGCTTGTCAAATAAGATATCTTTGATGTATATTTTTATATGATATAGAATCTACTCAATTCTAATTTTCCTGTAAGTTTTAATTGTTTTGGTCCGCTTTTATTATTGATCTATAGGTATATTATTATATATGATATTGTTATATTATCTTTATTTTGATCTATGTTATTCTTATCTATGTGTTTCATCTTAAGAAAAGATTATCTATCTGATATATATCTGAGAATAGATGTATGAAAGTCCTGTAAGCAAGCTTTGCGGATACGTGAAAAAAGCCGCCTCTTGGCGGCTTCACTTTCTGATAGGTCTGTTTCCTTCAGGCCAGCTGATCCGGGATTCCCATCACGAACCGTATTTTCGGGCGCTGAGAGAAAATATCGTTTTCGGAAGTTGTAGCTGTCCAGTCGCAGGCTCCTGCAGGCATTCGGCCGGGTGCAGGCTCCTGTCGCCGCATTCAGTCAGCGCCCGACCTTTGCTTTTGAACGATACCTCGCTTGGTGACAAGCGGCCAAAGCGGAATGGACAGTTAGCGGAAGTTTACCTTGGATTTCAGGCGAATGACGATTGCGGGTATC
>CADBUA010000198.1 GCA_902797665.1 uncultured Lachnospiraceae bacterium
ATCATCTATAGAAAATCATCTATAGGATATCAGCACCATGGTTTGATCCTCCTTCGGAGGATCCGTTTTCTGGCTGTCGGGGATCCCGGCAGCCTGGAGGAGATGATTATGGATCAACAGATGGATCGATTGAAGGAACTCAGGAAGTACGTGGACAAGGCGCTTCAGAACTGCCTGAAGGATCCGGATGATCTGAAGAAGGCCTATGTGCATCTTTACGGGGTTTCTCTGGCGTCCGTTCTCATCTGCAAGAGGCGGGGCCTGGGGAGCCAGGAGGTGGAGCTTTGCGCCATGGCGGCGATGCTTCATGACCTTGCCGCCTATGAGAGTGGGAGCTACGATGACCACGCCCACCGGGGAGCGGACAGAGCCCGGGAGCTTCTTGAGGAGCTGAAGCTGACAAGTGCAGAGGAGACGGAAAAGATCTGCTCGGCCATCTACCATCATGATGACAAAGCCGCTATTGATTCGCCCATGGACGAGTGCCTGAAGGACGCGGATGTGATCCATCACACCATGGACAATCCCAATAAGGCCGTCAAGGAGAAGGAATTGAAACGGTACCAGGAACTTCTGCGGGAGTTTGGCGTAGAGACGGCATGAAAGGCATGAAGGGCACCTGATCCGTCACTTTCCGACGATTCTGCGGGTCTCTCCTTAGCAGACGCTGTTATCCCGCAAGGCGCTTCTGAAAAGTCTCCTGTCAGGCGACCTCAGGCGGAGTCTTTTCTCCTATACTTTTCTCAGTGAAGCGGAAAGGTCCTGATGCAGCAAGAGCGATTCTGCGAGAAAGGAGAAAAGGGATGAAGAAGGATCTGACAGAACTTGTTTTTATCATTGACAAAAGCGGCAGCATGTGCGGCCTGGAGGACGATACGGTTGGCGGTTTCAACGCCATGATCAGGAAGCAGAAGGCCCTCTCCGGGGAGTGCCTGGTTTCCTGTTTTCTCTTTGACAATTGTTCAAAGCTTTTGTATGACCGGATTCCCATCGACCGGATTGCTCTCATGAAGGCTGAGGATTACGTGCCTGGGGGGAGCACGGCTCTGTTCGATGCGTTGGGCGAAGCCATCCACCACATCGCCAGCATCCATAAGTACGCAAGGGATGAGGATGTCCCGGAGAAGACAATTTTTATCATCACTACCGATGGGGAGGAGAATTCGAGCCAGACCTACAGTTCGCACAGGGTCAGGCAGATGGTGGAGGAAGAGACCGAAAAGCATGGCTGGGAGTTTCTCTACCTGGCCGCGAACATCGACGCGGCAGAGACTGGATCTTCAATGGGGATCCTGAGAGAACGCGCAGTGAACTACAATGCGGATCAAAGAGGGACAGCGATGGCTTACGAAGCGATGGACAGGGCAGTCTCTTCACTCCGCTGCGGCAGCCCTCTTGACAGTGACTGGAGGGAGGATCTGGAAGAGGATATCCGCCAGCGCGGCCGCAGAAATCTGCATTGAGTTCAGGGAGGGGACGCTCCGCAGGGAGCTCTGTCTGCCGGAGATGGTTTCTCTGGCATGAGGGCCTCCCTCAGAGAGGAGCGGGATGAGACTATTTATCGCAGTCTGTTTTTCAGACGAGATCAGAGGCGCGGCCGCTGAGGCCGCGGCATCAGCGAAGAAACAGGGAATCCGGGGAAGATATACGCCTCTGGAAAACCTGCATTTGACCCTGGCTTTTCTGGGAGAGATGAAAAGCGCCGCCCCGGTGGTGAAGGCACTTGAGAAACTCAGCTTCTCCCCCATCTCCATGGAGCTTTTCGGGAGCGGGTCCTTCGGCCGGATCTTCTATCTGGGGATCCGGGAAAACCCGGCACTTCAGGATCTGGCAGTGAACGTGCGCTCCTTTCTCTCTGAGAAAGGGATCTGCTTTGATCAGAAAGCCTTCCGGCCACATATCACATTGATCCGGGACGCCTCAGGATTCAGTGGAAAGATGGTCTCTGTCCCACCCGGAAAGATGACCATCCGGAAGATCTCCCTGATGAAGTCGGAAATGGGCCGGGCTGGAGTGAAGTACACAGAAATCTATGCTTTTCGGGCAGGCAAAAGATAATCAGATAAAGAAAAGTCAGCGCGATTTCCCGGAGACCCTTTTCCTGGAATCTGGAAGCATGAAGCTGATATACCCGCGCGCGTGAGCATCTGCGACTATACTCGCGGCCAGGAGAATCTGCCAGCGATCGTCCATGACCGCGGTATATGCAGAGGCACTGACGATTCGCCTACGGCAAATCCTGACTGCGGCCAGTATAAACTGGCGCGAGAAAGCATATACCGCTGAAACACCCGGCAAATTCGAATGGTTCCCGGCATAGAATGAATGGACCGAAGGAGAGGACTCCGCGGTCCATTTTTTTGTGACGGTCAAGTCCCTTAAAACCCTTAACACTTGCTGCGCAAAGCGAGGTCATACTCCGGAAGAAAGGCCAGGCGTACGTTCAATGCGGGCGTAGGCGCCTGCGCCGGGCTCTTGGCTTAAGGCATCAGCGACTGGACAGATACTATTTTTGGATTCAGACTCGCTGAATATGATGAATATATTAAATAAACATAGATATAGACATTGGAATCGCAATAGATATAGATATACGCATATATATCTGAAAATGTGCGCATAAATGTATTTTGACGATCGCATCGATAAGTATTTCATTTCTCTGCCTCCCCTGCCGCAAAAGATGGAAGTG
>CADBUA010000199.1 GCA_902797665.1 uncultured Lachnospiraceae bacterium
GAAAGAAAGGCGGAAAGAAAGGCAGAAAAAGGGCGGAAAGGCAGATGGATTCAGATGCGGCCTGTGAAGGACGGATAGACTCAGAGGGCCTGGCAAGAGTTCATATTGCGGGATGTCATTAAGAAATTGTAAAAAATTCAGATGTATAGTAAAAAGATATGCATATATAAAATACTATGTATTATCCGAGAAACATTGTGAGATCATCGAATAGATGTCATAGCATCATCGAAGGAAGTTTGTAATCATATTGCGAGAGGCTTGCAAGTATATTGCAGAAGAACTGTATAGATATTGCATGGAGGCGTTTTGTGATCAGAATACCGGAAAAGGCAGGACGGATCCTGTCTATGCTCCATGAGGCGGGATATGAGGCATATGTGGTCGGAGGCTGTGTTCGCGACAGTATTCTGGGCAGAGAGCCCGATGACTGGGATATCACCACCAGCGCGCGGCCTGAGGAGATCAAGCGCGTGTTTCCACGCACCATTGACACTGGGATTGAGCACGGCACGGTGACCGTTCGTCTTTTACAGGAGAGCTTTGAAGTCACCACCTACCGGATTGACGGGAAATATGAGGACCACAGGCACCCGGACAATGTCACCTTCACGAGAAGTCTGGAAGAGGATCTGAAGAGAAGGGACTTCACCGTGAACGCCATGGCCTACAACGAGGAGGAAGGCCTGGTGGACCTGTTTGACGCGGTGGGAGATCTCAGGAAGAAGCTGGTGCGTTCAGTGGGGGATCCCCGGGCGCGCTTTGGAGAAGATGCCCTCCGGATTCTCCGTTCCTTTCGCTTCTGCGCCAGACTCGGTTTCTCCTTGGAGGAGGGGACAAGGCAGGCGGCCCGGGAACTGGCCTCTTCCCTGTCTCTGGTGTCCCCGGAGCGGATTCGGACGGAACTGGAGAAGCTGATCGTCTCCCCGCACCCGGAGGAACTCTTAAATGCCTATGAATGCGGCGTGACGGCGGTGGTTCTGCCGGAGTTTGACGCAGAGATGGCCGCGTTTCAGAACAACGCGCATCACTGCCTCACAGTGGGGGAGCACACCATTGAGACGATGAAAGCCAGTCCCATGAACCGGATTCTTCGCTGGACCATGCTGCTGCATGATTCCGGGAAGCCCAGGGTGCAGACCAGAACGGAGGACGGTGTCTACCACTATCATGATCATGCCGCGCCCGGGGCGGAGATTGCCGGGAGTGTGCTCAGGCGGCTCCGCTTTGACAGGCAAAGTGAGCGTGATATCACGACCCTGATCCGGAATCACTCCCTCTACCCGGAGCTCAGCGAGGAGGGCGTCCGCCGGGCGGTGGTCCAGCTTAGCCCCAGGCTCTTCCCACTCTTTCTGGACGTGAAGCGGAGCGACATCCGGGGACAGAGAAGAGAGGTGCAGGAAGAGAAGCTTCGATACATGGATGAGCTGGAGCGGATTTACCGGAAGATTCTGGATCGGGGAGACTGTCTGAGCCTGAAAGAACTGGCTGTTCACGGCGATGACCTGATTGCGCTGGGGATCAGACGGGGAAAGGCACTCGGGAGCATTCTTGAAGCGCTTCTCGACGAAGTTCTCTCGGAGCCGGCACGGAACGAACGGGCGTATCTTCTTGGACGCGCCCGGGAGATTTATGGAGACTTGTGAAAAGCGTGTAAAGTGGGCGCTTTGAGAAAGGCTGCGCGGGCTTTGCATACAGGGCAGGACATCCCGCCCACAGCTCCTTCAGGCTGTTTTTCCATAGAGCTCTGCCAATCCCAGGGGGATTGGCAGAGAATCCCGGAAATCCGGGATTTTTTGTTGTTTAAATGACATGCCTTGCGGCAGGCAGCTGGATTGGGTATACTTTGAAGAGCGCTTAGAGTGGCATGAGCCTTCTCTCAGCGAATGCCAGGTCCGCCGTTTCGGGGACTTACAAAGGAGTAGATACATTTATGAAATTCATCCAGACCCCCGTAAAGGGGATGCAGGATTTCCTTCCCTTGGACATGGAGCTTCGCAGCCATGTCCTCTCTGTGATCCGCGATACTTACAGAAGGTACGGCTTCTCTGAGATCGAGACGCCGGTAATGGAGCACATCGAGAATCTGTCGGGCAGGGACGGCGGAGAGAATGAAAAACTGATTTTCAAGGTTCTGAAGCGCGGCCGCGAGCTCGAGAAGGGGCTCAAGAGCGGAGAACTCTGTGACAGCGCTCTTCGCTATGACCTGACGGTCCCGCTCTGCCGATACTATTCTGAGCACAAGAATGAGCTGCCCACCCCTTTCAAGGCTCTTCAGATTGGAAATGTCTTCCGGGCAGACCGGCCTCAGAAGGGCAGATTTCGCCAGTTTACCCAGTGTGATATCGATATCCTTGGGGATCCTTCCGCTATGGCGGAGATTGAGCTGATTGGCGCGACCACGACCGCGCTTTCCAGGATTTTCTCCGAGGTCTCCATTTCCGCTTTCACGGTCCACCTGAACGACAGGCGGATCCTCAAGGCGATGGCCAAAAAGGCTGGTTTTGAGGAGAAGGACTATGACGAGATCTTCATCCTCCTCGACAAGATGGACAAGATCGGGGAGGAGGGTGTGAAGGAAGAGCTCATCAAGGCAGGCTATGACCAGGGTGCTGTGGAAAGCTATCTTTCCGGCTTTTCTCTTTACCGGGAGCTGACCGAGGGCGGCGTGAAGCTGAATGGGGACGCGCTGAGGGACTATCTCGAAAAAGCCTGTGGGGACACCCTCGAGAAGGAGGCATCGGACTCCCTCATCACAGTGATGGATTCTTCCGCCGCGACCATAGATCCAAGCGTTACGCTTCTCTTCGATCCGACGCTGGTCCGGGGCATGAGCTATTACACCGGGACCATCTTCGAGATCACGATCGACAATTACTCGTTCTCAATCGCAGGGGGTGGAAGGTATGACCATATGGTCGGACGCTTCTCGGGTGCAGAGACGCCGGCCTGCGGCTTCTCCATCGGCTTTGAGCGGATTTTCACGATCCTGCGGGACCTCAGATGGAAAGCGCCAGAGAGCGGGGAGAAGAAGGCCTACCTTGTGGATCTCAAGGGCGCTTCCGGACGGATTCAGGAGGTGTTTGCGCACGCAAGAGCCGAGCGGGATCAGGGCGCGGTGGTTACTGTGGAGCCTCTGAAGAAGAATGCAAAGTTTCAGATTGATACACTGGAAAAAAGCGGATATACTTCAATATTGAAGGTATATGCGGATACGAAGTTATCCTGAACTTCATAAAGCAGAGAAGAGACAGGAAAAACGAAAACGGGCGGGAGATACCGCTGAGCTGCCCGGAGCGATCGCGCTTTCCGGCAGGGAGAACCCTTAGCTGTCCGATGGGCCGTAAAGTGAAGTCAGAAAGCGAAAACGGAAGCGAAAGATGAATCGTTGAAATGTAAAAGCGTAAAAGCAAAGAAGGAGGAACTGCACAGATGGAAGACTACAGGAAAGCATATGAGTATTGGCTGAACGACCCCATTTTCGACGAGAAGACCAAGGAAGAGCTCCGCGGGATTGCTGACGATGAGAACGAGATCAAGGAACGCTTCTACATGGATCTCGAGTTCGGAACCGCCGGCCTCCGCGGAATCATTGGCGCCGGCACCAACCGCATGAACGACTATGTAGTCCGGAAGGCGACCCAGGGCCTGGCCAACTACATCAATAAGGTCGGCGGAGCGGAAAAGGGCGTCGCGATCGCTCATGACTCCCGCCGGATGCATGATGAGTTCAGAGATGTCGCAGCCCTCTGCCTGGCTGCCAACGGGATCAAGGCTTACGTGTTTGACGCCCTTCGCCCGACACCGGAGCTGTCCTACGCGGTCAGAAAACTTGGCTGCATCAGCGGCATCAACATCACCGCTTCCCATAATCCGCCGGCTTACAACGGCTACAAGGTTTACTGGGAAGATGGCGCGCAGATCACACCGCCGCATGATTCCGGCATTATGGATGAGGTCAAGAAGGTCAGCTACGCGGACTGCAAGACCATGGACAAGCAGGAAGCCATCGACAAGGGC
>CADBUA010000200.1 GCA_902797665.1 uncultured Lachnospiraceae bacterium
ACTGCTGTACCTGCTGAAGATTCAAGTTTAATCAATTCCGATAATCAGAGAATCATTGTGCTTTAATAAGTTGTAATGAATATAATTAATTAATCGATGGACAAATTAATAAACAAATATATGAACTGATAAAAATTATATTGATATGCGGATAAACAAATAGATAGATAAATGAATAAATGAATGAATGAATAAATGAATAAATGAATAGAAAACGGAGTGGGAGGCTCCCCCCGGGAAGCCTCCCACTCCGTTTTCTGGCAGCTGCGATTCGAGCTCCATGTTTATTTTTGCCTGATCCTCAACGGACCGGGATATAGACAAAACAGGTCTCTGCCGGACTTTCCCCGTTCAGGGCAGCGTCCTCTGAAGCATAGTAGCTGACTTCCACTTTGCCGAGTCCCTGCTCGATCAGATCCAGCGTGACATTTCCACTGACTCCATATGTGCAGGACCCCGTCCCATCATCCGTGGAACTGAGCACGCTTTCCTCGTCCGAGCTGATTTTCACATAAGTCAGGGAAGCATCCTCCGGGAAGGTCACCGTAGCGGTCACCATGTTTCCTTCTGTGAGAATGTCAAGGTAGGTGTCATCCAGACGGAAGCCATAGCTCTTTCCTTCTGGCGCTGTGAAGGGGACATTCTCGATCTTGCAGGAGATGATCGCTGCCCCATCCGTTTCATCCGGATCATCTGTCTGGGCAAACTCCCCTTCCAGGGTCAGAAGGTAAGTCGTACCGGCTGCCGCCTTAAAGATCCCTCCGTCATTCGTCTCCGGCTGGAAGAAGAGGCCTGTCCCCTCAGACCAGTCAGCCGGAAGCGGGATCTCTCCGCTGACAGCCATCGTCTCAGACTCATCCGGAAGATCCGCACTTGCCAGCACGGTACCTGACATGTCAGAGACTGTCAGTGTGCCGGATATCGGCAGCAGGTCATCCATGTTCAGGGCCATGAACACCGGGACAGAGGCTTTTGTGTTCTCTTCCTTCAGGAATTCAGTCGTATAGAGATCATGATCCTCTGTTGTGATGATGGTCTCATCTGTCTGAGAAAGGCCGATATCAGAAAGGGCATCCAAATCCCCGGGTAATTCATTCCAGAAATCATCACCCATGAAGTCCTCACTGGAGGGCTCTTCGGACTGATCAAGCGGCGCTTCTCCCTTCATCTCCTCGGACAGTTCTCCCATCAGAGATTCCCAGGAGGCATCTCCCTGGCTCTCATCAGCCGCGGGAGTCTCTTCCGTGCCACTCATGCCGGGATCATCCGACTTGGCAACGCTGTCTTCTCCTCCCATTGCGATCTCGTTCTGCATCTGCTGAATCTGGCTGTCCAGGTCATAGCCGCCCTGGGCCACATCTTCATTCACCTGCTCCTGGCTGGTGGAGGAGACCACGATACTGCCGCCGCCGATATCCACCAGGGCAGAAAGGTCGGTCTGGTTCAGGATGCTTTCCACATCCGAGATGGACGCTTCCATGGCTGCATCCGTGGCCGGATCCGCTTCCGGCACATTCTCGCCTGTCCCGTCAGCTGCCAGATCATCAGAGAATACTTCGTTGACAATGTCTGTCGTCGCCGCGCTGCTCGCGATGCCAGTCTGTTCTTCGAGGCTGGTCTGGATCTGCGCCAGGGCATCCGTCGTTCCCTTTGAATAGCTCTGGCTGGCCAGCTGCGTAGCCAGATCCGTCAGTTCCTGGATGTCCTCATCGGTCAGGCCGCTGGTCTCATTCGTGTAGGTGTTGACGACGTTGTTGATGATCTCCGTGATCTGGGCCTCATCGATGTACACCGTTGAATTGTCCACGTAGGAGTTGTCGATCACAGAAGAGCTGCTATTGTCCCCGCCCTCGATGTAGATATCCCCGTTGTAATTGCTGATCTCCGTGGTGCCCTCGATAATCTGCAGCTTCACATCGTTGACCATCTGCTGGGCAACCTGCTGCCCAACCTGATTGGCCAGGTTGGAGGTCACGACCAGCTCCTGGGTCGCCACATTGGTCTTTGCCTCATTCAGGGAAGTGGTGGTCGCCGCCTGGTAAGCCATGAGGATCCCGGTCAGCGCGCCGGTCCCGGACACCTCAAAGGGAGCAGCCGCGATCGCCTCGCAGTTCGTGATGCCACAGGTTGCCAGATTCGAGGCGATCATATTCGAGGTGATGTAGTCCAGATTGGCTGTCTTCACCTGAATCCCGCCGGAAGTTGTCGGCTTGACCAATGCACAGCTGATTGTCCGGTTGCCGATCTGCTCGAGCGGAATGTAGCTTCCCAGATGAGCTCTCTCATCCGCGTTGGTGACATAAATCGTCTGAACATTGGTGTTTCCATAGACACCAAAGTACTTCAAAATCGCAATCCTCTGGTCCTCTGACAGGTCTGCGCCGATCGTGACGACCATGGTCCCATCCGCGTAAACCGCTGCGGATGGAAGCAGCATTCCGGCTAGCAGAGATGCCGCCGCAAAAAGCGCCAAAAGACCGCTCATGATCCTTTTCTTCATATCCGGTCCTCCTCCTTTGTGCAAAACCGTCCCTGAACTCTGCCCGGGGCAGAGTCAACGTTTTCTCCTCTTCCAGCTTTTTGAAGTGTAATAAGCCACAAAAATACTGAAATTCATCCAATTTCATTCTTTACAATTTTCTCTATCCATTTTCAATTATAGCATCAGGATTTGTGAATCACAATGAAGGCTAAATCCTCTAATTCTTTTGATTTCCTTAGGAAATCATGAAGGTTCAGCCGGAAAGCTCACAGGATTCAGGATGTTCTGTTCTCAGGAAAAATACGCCCATGTGCGATTATACTCGAAGCGTTTGTTTGTCTTTCCAGCGTGGATATGATAGGATCAAACAACTTGCCGGACAGGCGAAGCAAAAGCAAAGATCAGCACATTCGCCGAAGTCGATGGAGAATCCTTTGGCACAGGCAGGCAGATCCCCTGGAAGGTTCGCTCTGGTCTATGCACTTCCCTGTATGGAGACATCTGGAGGAGATCCCCAGAGAGGGATTCACTCGAGAAGGAGGAAGCGGACGATGACACAGGGAATCATCACACCCAAGCAGGCGGAAATTCTGAACTTTATCAGAGCTGAAATCACATCGAAGGGTTATCCGCCTACGATCCGGGATATCTGCAAAGCGGTTCATCTGAAGTCGACCTCTTCGGTGCACGGGCATCTGGAGATGCTGGAGAAAAGCGGCTTCATCCGGAGGGATCCAAACACTTCCAGGGCAATTGAACTCATCGATGATCCCTTTATGCAGGTGCGCGGCAGCATCATCAACGTCCCAGTGGTCGGTCAGGCCGCCGCGGGTATCCCGATTCTTGCCGTCGAGAACATCGAAAGCTACTTTCCTGTCCCGGCAGCATACTGCCCCAATGAGCAGGCTTTTATGCTGCGCATCAAAGGAGAATCGATGATTAACGCCGGGATCAGGAACGGAGATCTGGTGCTGGTGTCCCCACAGAATACCGCGGAAAATGGAGAGATCATCGTAGCCCTGATCGATGATTCCGCCACGGTCAAAACCTTCTATCGGGAGGAGGACTGGATCCGCCTTCAGCCTGAAAACGACATGATGGAGCCAATCTATGTCTACGATGGGGACCTGAAAATCCTCGGGAAGGTCTTCGGCCTCTTTCGAATGATGTAATCCGATGTGATCCAATAAAAGCCTTCATAAAACTCGGCAGATCGATCCCCTAAGAAGAGATATAAGATAAAATTAAATATTATAATATGAACATTAAATATTATAGGGCAAAAATACAGAGGGAAGAGCATCTGCTCTTCCCTCTCAATTTTTATCCTGTCTCTTACTTTGATTTATACCCGCGTCCAGGAGAATCTGCCAGCTATCATCCGAGACCGCGGTATATGCAGAAGCACGAACAAATCGTCTGCGCCAAATCCTAAGTGCCTCTGGTATATCTTACTGTGTCTTATCTTA
>CADBUA010000201.1 GCA_902797665.1 uncultured Lachnospiraceae bacterium
CTGGACAGCTGCGGTTTTTTGAAGGGAGGTTTCTATGCCGGCTTTACTCAAGGCATCCACGCGTTATCTCATCCCCTTTCGTTTTGGCAGCGCGGGCGTACCTGCACAGGACGCCATGCGCATGATTGAGAAGAACAGAGATCCCTGCGGGGGACGCTGGCTGGAGACCTCTGTCCTGGGAGGGGAGCATGATGTCTATACCCACATCCTGGATATGTTTGATGACAATGGAGCGGCACGCCCCGGCAGCATCTGTGCCTGCTATCGCTATGAGACGGAGGCCCCCGGAGCGGAAGTCCTACGGATGACCTACCAGGAGAAAAGCGGGGAAAAGACGCAGACCTGGTACTTTGGAATTACGGAAGCCGGCATGAGCCTCTTCGTCTCGGGAACCGGCTTTTTCTGGTATGAGATGGACTGCCCGGCAGACGAAAAGGGCAATCTGATGGATCCTGACACCCTGACCCGCTTTCACAGCAGGTTCAAGGAACTCAACTACAGAATCAATCTTTCGCGTTTTCACAAGCTGGACTCGGAGGATGCGTTTCTCACAGGAGATTGGGCAGCCAGGGTCATTTCGGCAGCATGCGGAAATATCCGCTTCTTTGTGGAACGCAGAAATGTACTGGCCGGCGAAGAGGGCCACCCGATCCATGTCCCGGACAAGGCACTCCTTTATCAGTACACGGTCTTCAGCGGCGGAGAAGCTGAAAAGGAATGCTTCCTTCCCTACGTGTATCGACTGACCAAGGGATACGTGGATCACTATGTCCTCCCGGAAGACTTCTGGAGTCGCTGCCTCCATCCTATGGAGAACGCCGTCTGCTATGCCCAGGTCGAGGGCGCAGGATTTTATGTCTTTCCAAAGGAGCCAAAATCCGCCGCCTATATGACGAATGAGATGGCACAGCGTTTCCTCAAGGGCGACTACTTCCTCATCTACCTCCTGACCCTGAACCGCTTCTACACCGTCCAGAACTATGAAGCCCGGATCGGCCGGGAACTCCCCGCGGACCCCAAGTACTACCTGCCGGAGGACAGCTACCTCAATGTCTCCGCCCAGGAGGCGCAGGAGGACAAGGCGGACCTTCTGAACGCGGAGCGGCAGATTCGCCGCCTCTGCATGGAGATCGAGGTCTTCCTCAGTAAGAGCGTCCACGGCTCTGTCAGCAGCATAGAGCACGAGAACAGTTTTTTCCGCTACGTGGAGCAGAGCCTGGATACGAAAGAGGCCATCCGTGAACTGAGAGAGGGACTGGGTACTCTGTTAACGCTCCTTGCCAGCGTCGCGTCCCAGTTCTCCCCGAAAGACCCGGATGTCCTGAGATGGCGGGAAAATGAAGATTACAAAAAGGTCCAGATGGAGAACAGTGTTCTCCGGCGGAAGCTTTTTAACGATGCGCTGACAGGCCTTATGAACATGGAAGGATACCGCTACTTCGCCCCGCGGGTCCTCGCGGAGACAAAGGAGAAGGGCGCTTTTCTCCTCGTCGTCATGATGGACCTGAATGGACTGAAGCATCTGAACGACACCTACGGGCACAGCGCGGGAGATCTGGGACTGATCCTCTCGGCGGAGTCCATGCGCGATGCCTCCAGAGAGCATGACCGTCTCTTCAGAAGAGGCGGCGATGAGTTCCTTCTCCTCGGGATCCGGGAAAAGGAGGAAGATGCGGAGGAATTCGGAATGGCCTTCCGGGAAGCCCTTGTCGAGAGAAACCGGAAATACCGGGACAGAATCCCGGAGGGGGAGACCATCAACGTGAGTTTTGGGACTGCCATGGCCGATATGAGCAGCTACAAAGGGGAGATCGAGGAACTGATCGAACTGGCGGACCAGAAGATGTACGAGATGAAAAAGGCAGGGGATCCCTACATGCGCTGAGCGTCGAAAGCAGAAGATGAAAGCCTGCCCGTGAGCACGTGCGCATCCGGATCCGGGGAAAACTGACGAGAGGGGCAGATAAAGCTGAAGCAGGCGGCAAAGCCCAAGGGTTCCCAGGATAGAACAGGAGGGGCCAGCATTGTCGAAACGGGGGATTCACTGCCTGAGATCCCCCGGAACCCCGGATCCTTGAAGATTCTCTTCAATGGATCCGGGGTTTTTCTATGCCGGGAACCATTTCCGTAAGAGGGCAGCAGGAAGAGCAGAAAACGCTGGGCCTTCTGGCGGGGGAAAACTGGCATACGGGGAGAGCGCGCGAAAGGAGCGATCGAAAGACGATCGAGAAGGAGAGATACCCGCAGGCGTAAGACACTGCGATAGAAAGGGTGCAGGCGGGCATGCAGCTGGAAAGCCGCTGGCAGATCCGGATGCTTCCCGGGATGGAAGAGGGAGGCAGGGAAAATCAGCTGCCGGAGCGCCCGGGTCTTTCACTTTTGTTTGATTCATCCCTATTCTCAGGGTAAAATTATGGGAAATTTCAGTCAGTTTTGCGCAGTTTGCGCTGAGTATGCGGATACAGAACAAATAGGAGAGGCCCACATTTCATGTGGCGCAGGAGCCTTGGCCTGGTCCTGCAGCTGGAAAGCCGCTGGCTCCTTTCCAGCTGCAGATTGTCTATGCATGGGATTGTCTATGTATGGATGCATGCGGTTTCAGGTGTGTATATTTTGCTTTAACAATATCGCAATGAATAGAATTCAGAAAGCAAAACTTCTGTGACATGAACATAGGAGAAAGCACTTTGCAAAGCATAAAATGATTAAAAGATAAAACAAAGATAAAACAAAGATAAAACAAAGCAGGTTTGTCAGATAGATCAACGAAAACAGATATACGAGAGGATCTTCGGATCTGCCGCAGGCGATCCCTGGATCCTCTGCATATAGCGCGGCCTGAGACGCTACAGGGCAAATCCGCCGGCCGTGAGTATGAAACACACAGATCGAACAGAGTCGATCTGATACCTGCCAGAGAATGACCCGGGATCTCTCAGGATGCCACGGGGAACACGAAGAAAGCTGCGGATTGGCATTCAGCCAGGCCGACTGCTTCAGGAGGAGCTTTTATGGGACTGCTTGGGTGGGGAAATAAGAAAAAGCAGGAGGAAGCGGAGCGGGAAGCTCAGCGGGAGGCTCAGGAAAAGAGAGAGCAGCAGGAAGCGGAGCGAAGAGAGCGCTTCCGGAAATCCTACGAGCTGACCGAAGAACAGAAGAAGGAGATGCGGGAGAAAGAGGGAAAGCGCCGCCAGAATAACAACAGCGAAGAGGAAGGAAAAGCCGAGCGGGAAAAGGCGGATGACCGGCAGAGGAGAGAGGAAGAGGAAGAAGAACGGTGAAGAGCCGGATCTTCTGAAACGCGTCAGCTCCCTGAAGCTTCCAGAAGCTTCAGGAAGTTCGCTGCGTTCATCGCCTTGTTGCTTTCTGTGTTTTTTTACTTTTCGCAGCTGTCCAGCCGCAGGCGCCTGGGAGCGACGATGCCGGGCTGAGGCTCCTGGGCCCGCATTCAAGCTGCGCCCGGCCTTTGCTTAAGGCTGCATAACCTCGCTCGGCGAACAGCGGGCAAAGCGGACTGGACGGTTCCCCCTTTTCTACACTTGAGGGGTACCCTGGAATAACCTGGAGGAAATCATATGTCTGTTTCAAAACAGGTGCTGGAAGGCAGCAGCCTTTCGACCAATCAGACGCTGCCCCCATGTGGAAACCCAAAGGTGATTCTGAGGGGATCCTTTCATGGAAAACCGGCTGCCTTTGGCCTGGATGAGAGCGTTCTCAGCAAACACCTTCTGTTTCTTGGAGGAACAGGAAGCGGGAAGACCAATCTCTTCTACCAGTTTGTGAGTCAGATCCAGCGGGGGATGACAAAGGATGATGTCTGCATCATCTTCGACAGCAAGGGAGACTTCTATTCAAACTTCCACCAGCCCGATCAGTACGTGATCGGGAATTCCAGACAGTACAGGCAGAATTCCCTGAAGTGGAACATCTTCAAGGAGATCCTGGCGGACGGCTGGAATGAGACCGACTACATGCTCCTGAGTGACGAGATCTGCAGATCCCTCTTCGAGGAGCGGGTCAGGAATACCAGCAATGCTTTCTTCCCAAATGCGGCCAGAGACCTTCTGTCCTCCCTTCTCATCTGCCTGATCCGGGAAGCGCAGAAAGACAAGGCGTTCCTGCAGAACCTCTACAACAACGAGCTCCGGGAACTCATCGATGGATGTGACGCGGAGATGCTCCGGGGGATTCTGAACACCTACCCGGACATGAGGGGCATCAGCTCCTACATCGAAGGCAGAGGCAGCCAGAGTCAGGGCGTGATCGCAGAACTCTTTTCTGTCATCCGCGAGGTTTTCGTCGGAGTCTTCGCCCAGAAGGGCGGCTTCTCCATGAGAAACTTCGTGCGCAGCAAAGGGAGGAAGGTCCTGTACATCGAATATGATCTCTCCATTGGGAGCGTTCTGACCCCGGTCTACCGGATCCTCTTTGACATGGCCCTGAAGGAAGCCCTGGGCCGCCAGAACAGCCAGGGCAATGTCTATCTCATCTGTGATGAGTTTAA
>CADBUA010000202.1 GCA_902797665.1 uncultured Lachnospiraceae bacterium
TGGCTCCTTCCCTCCAGCGCCTGTAGAAGAAGCTTCCAGCCACAAACAGGATCAGTACCAACGCCATGACAAAGACAAAGAGCCCATATTTCTGCTCCAGCAGAGAATTTCCACTGATCGTGGACAGGAGGATCGCCGGAAATCGCCCGACCGCCGTGATAAAAAGCCAGCTGGCAAGCGGAAGATCCGTGAGCCCGACGACATAGGACATCAGGTCCTTCGGTGTCCCGGGGACCAGGAAAAGAATCAGGAGGAGCAAACGGGATTTTTCGCTGGTCTTCAGAAAAGACATCGACTCCACCTTTTCCTTCGAAAAGAACAGGAGGATGAACGCCATTCCAAAACGGCGGACACAGAGAAAAACCAGAAGGCTTCCCAGCGTCGTTCCCAGGTCCGAGATCAGGGCCCCCCGGAAGGTTCCAAACGCATACCCCGCCGCGATCTGAAAAGGCCCTCCCGGGATCACCGCTACGAGAACCTGGAGCACGATGGCGCAGAGAAAGAGAAGCACGCCCATGATCCCCTTCTGATCCACATAGGCACGGAACGCTTCCGGTTCCCGGACCATCGCCAGCATGGGGCGGCAGATCACCCAGGCCATGACGGAAAAGAAAGCAGTCACCAGCAGAAAGAGAACAAGATAAAGCACCCGCTTTCGAAGGATCCAGCTCCGATCTTCTTTTTCAGGTTCTGACCTTTCCATTGACCTTTCCATTGATCTCCTCTCCGTCTTTCATCCGGGGATGCTCTGATTGCTTATCGATGTTTTATACCGGGAACCATTCGGATTTGCCATAGGCGAATCGCTAGAGCCTCTGCATATACTGAGGACGATAGCTGGCAGATTCTCCTGGCCGCGAGAATAAGCTTTTGAATTATGCTAGAGGAAAGCCAGACCTCTGTCAATCCCATGAAAGGAGGGATGGAAGGCTATGAACAGCTCCTGGAGATCATAAGCATCGGAGATTCCGGCATGGACAGTGAAAAGCATCTGTCAGCTGCCGGGGCGGCATTGCCTGCTCGTGCCAGTTTTTCACAGACACACGCTCTGAGCTTATGCGCTTTCATATTCTGCTGCTCCCAGTGAGTCCCGCACGCTGGGAAATCCATCCATTCCGAAGGATTCATCTCCTCTCCTCCGCTTCCGCGCTCACGCTGCTTCAAAAGTTTTGTCAGGATTCCTTAATCGTTTCTTCACACTCTCGAGCTTTGAAAGTGATATTGTTTAGTCAAGTCCATTCCATTACAAACCTCCTTCCTTGATGGTTCCGCTCATCGACAGCGCATGCAGGCTTCTCCGCTGTGATGAGCGGAAATCTTTTTGTAACTGTCCAGTCTGCTTTGCCCGCTGTTCGCCGAGCGTGGTAACACTAAGCCAAAAGCAAAATCAAAGGCCGGAGCGCACATTCGATGCTGGCGAAGGAGCCTGCGCCTTGCTGAATGCCTGAAAGGCCTGCAGCTGAGCAGCTGCGTTTTTCGAAAAGACGCGGAGGGGATGATGGAAGTTGGAGCTGTAACTGCTGAGACGGATGAGATGAGTGAGATGAGTGAGCTGAGTGAGATACGTGAGATGGGTAAGATGGATGAGATAAAGGAGCGATCAGGGCAGAGTTGGATGGTGTGTTGAGCTTCTGAAAGGATCTGTTTCAGAGTGTGACAGCAGCTGGAAATCCTATAAATCTCACAGAAACATCTCTGCCATTCCCCCAGGCCTCAAAAGCCCGAAAGTCCTTAAGAATCCCTGAAAATCCAGTAAAATCAGCCTTTCCACTATTCACAAGCTTTCCCTCCGCTGGTATAATCCCCCTGTCAGCAACCAAAATAAACCTACTATAAAAGGAGAAGGTTTCAACATGAACAAAACAGAATTCATCGCCGCTGTCGCAGAAGCTTCCGAGCTGCCGAAGAAGGATGCAGCCGCTGCTGTCGATGCCATCACGACTGTCATCACCGAACAGCTCAAGGCCGGTGAAGTCGTACAGATCATGGGTTTTGGGACATTTGATGTCACCGAGCGTGCTGCCAGAACCGGCAGAAATCCGGCAACTGGTGAAGAGATCCAGATTGCAGCGAGCAAGGCCCCGAGATTCAAGGCTGGGAAGAACCTGAAGGATGCCGTCAAGGGCGTCGAGGAGTAAAAGAGGTGTTTCTCGCTTCTGAAA
>CADBUA010000203.1 GCA_902797665.1 uncultured Lachnospiraceae bacterium
CATACACATTGAAGCAGTAAGAAGTACCCGTGAGGGCTTCAATTTCTCGATGCGTTGAGTATATTTAAACACATTTTGAGTGGCAGCTAGAAGATGAGGGACTTAAATGTCCGCTCTGCGCACTTTGCGCTGCGTGTGAGAATACAGCGCAAGGAAGGATGGACGCGTATTTCTTCGGCAATCGATGCGCGGCGCAGGGAGCTGTGAAAAGAATGGCATGAGAGGGCATCTACAGCCCCCTGGCTGAAAGCCAGGGGGTTATCCTTACAGTATCGCATATCTGGGGGGCACCCATTTCAGGACTCTACCCGGATGCCTGAAGGCGCCTGCGGCTGGACAGGTACAGGATTATCCTGCGGCAGGTCTAAGGTGCCTCTCGTATATATCGTGTCAGATTGCACAAAAACCGGAAGGGTTCATGCTGTTTTTTCTCGAATGGGAAAGATTGATGAGAAAGAAGCATGATTATACAATACAGGCATGTTTAAACTTGTGCAGAGAGCGTGCGGGCTCCTTTCCGGCTTATGGAAGCAGAGCTTCGGCATGCTCTGTCTGCTATGCCTGAAGAGAATCGCGATGGCAGATGCGTCAGGGGCAGCAAAGACAGCAGAAATTCTGGGGATATTCGGAGCTCTGAAACAGAGAGAGGAACAGCAGAGCAGATGGAGCCACAGAGATCTCTTTGACAAGGCTATGCTCCCGGAGGCTTCCCCGCGAGCGTAAGACACTGCAAAAAGGCGCGAGCGGGGATCTCCCGCTCCAGCAGATGGCAAATGAAGGTTCGGAGGACAGGATGACGGACAGAGGAAATTGGGAAAGTGCGTTCAACAGAAGGCTCGACGCTGTCTATGATGAAATGAAATGGCTCTACGGCGAGCTTTATCATGGCGACGAGCAGGCTTTCGACTACTTTCTGACCATGCTTCACAACAACTATAAGGAGCGGAAGAAATCCCTCCGGGAACTGGACGAGGCCCGGGAGGTCGTTCCGGACTGGTACAAGGACGGCGGACTTCTGGGCATGCTGATGTACACCCAATGCTTTGCCGGAGATCTGAAGGGTGTGCGAAAGCACCTTCCCTACATCCAGGAGTGCGGGGTCAACTACGTGCACCTGATGCCGCTCCTTGAGAGCCCGGCAGGACGGAGTGACGGCGGTTACGCGGTTTCCGATTTCCGCAAAGTGGAGCCGGCGCTCGGCACCATGGAAGATCTGGAGGCGCTGGCGGATGCCTGCCACAGGCGCGGCATGAGCGTCTGCCTGGA
Organism: uncultured Lachnospiraceae bacterium; assembly: GCA_902797665.1. GTDB lineage: Bacteria > Bacillota > Clostridia > Lachnospirales > Lachnospiraceae > Porcincola. The sequence continues at coordinate 1,267 of CADBUA010000203.1, forward strand.
CTTTGTCATGAATCATACGAGTGAGGACCACGAGTGGGCAAAGCGGGCAAGAGCTGGAGAGAAGGAGTACCAGGACCGCTACTTTTTCTTTGACAATTGGAAGATCCCCAATGAGTTCGAAGAGACTGTTCCACAGGTGTTCCCGCAGACGGCCCCCGGCAATTTCAGCTGGTGCGAGGAGGCCCAGAAGGTGGTCATGACCACCTTCTACCCCTACCAGTGGGATCTGAACTACTGCAATCCGACGGTCTTCAACGATATGACTGAAAATATGCTCAATCTCTGCAATAAGGGCGTGGATGTCATCCGCCTGGATGCGGTGCCTTACATCTGGAAGAAACTCGGAACGAACTGCCGGAACCTGCCGGAGGTCCATACGCTGGTTCGTCTGATGCGCATGGCGACGGAGGTTGTCTGCCCGGGAACGCTGCTTCTGGGTGAGGTGGTCATGGAGCCCTCGAAGGTGGTTCCTTACTTTGGAACTGTCGACAAGCCGGAGTGCCAGATCCTCTACAACGTGACTACCATGGCCAGCACCTGGCACACCGTGGCGACGCACGATGTCCGCCTGCTCCGCCACCAGCTGGAGACCGTGTTTGCCCTGCCCAGGCAGTACACCTTCCTGAACTACCTGAGATGCCATGACGATATCGGCTGGGGCCTGGATTATGATTTCCTCAGGAACTTCGGTATGGAGGAGGTCGCCCATAAGCGCTTCCTGAACGATTACTTCCGCGGCTATATCTGCGACTCTGACGCCAGAGGCGAGCTCTACAACGATGACCCGAGGCTGGGGGACGCGAGGCTTTGCGGAACCACCGCTTCCCTATGCGGCGTAGAGGCCTCCATCTATGAGGAGGATGAGGCCAAGATGTACCGCACCGTCGGCTATGACCTGATGCTGCACGCCTTCCTCTTCACGCAGTCGGGCATCCCGGTGCTTTACTCCGGGGATGAGATCGCCCAGCTGAATGACTACAGCTACCATGAAGATCCCCTCAAGTGGGATGACTCCAGGTACCTGCACCGCGGCGCCATGGACTGGGAACTGGCGAAGAATCGTAATAATCCGAAGACTTCCCAGGGCGTGATGTTCCAGGGACTCAAGAAGCTGGAGCAGATCCGGGGAGAGCACGTGGTGTTCGATGACTCTGCCGACGTCTGGATTGTGGAGACCTACAATGATCATGTCCTGGGGATCGGGCGCTACAAGGGAGGAGAGAAGCTGATCGCCCTGTTCAACTTCAGCCTGGAAGAGCAGACCGCCTGGGTCAATGAACAGGAGGCGTATTTTGATCTCTGCACCGGAGAGCGGCGCGATGCCAGGGGTGTCGGCCTTCCGGGAGGCAGTTTCGCCTGGCTTCTCACGACCTTTGGAGAGGTGCAGAAGCCGGAGAAGAAGATTCTCAAGGAGAAATCCAGGGAATCCGAGGATTCAGACAGCTGACTGCGCTCTGAGATCTGACAGAAAGGGAATGACCATCCAGATGGCCATATCTCATCAGGCTGGCAGACCCTTTGCCCGGGAGTTGCTCCAGACGATTCTTAAGAGCCTCTGCATATACCGCGGCCTGAGACTTTACAAGGCAAATCCGAATACTTCCTGGCATCATGACGCTTATTCCGGCCTGCCCCTCTTTCCGGACGGGGCAGGCCGGAGCAGTATATAGCGGTGATGGGGATCTGGCATGTGTTTTCCCTTATAGACAAAGAAGTAACTGTCCAGTCCGCTTTGGATGCCTGTCGCTAAGCGAGGCCATACAGTTCAAAAACAAAGGCCGGGCGCCGATTGAATGCGGGCGTAGGAGCCTGCGCCCGGCTTCGTACCTGGGCGTCTGCGACTGGACAGCTGCGAAAAGAACAGGCACTGAAGAGGCATACCCGCGGGCGCTTCAGGCGTGAAAAACAGCGCGGGCAGGATCAGCGGAATGATCGACAAAGGAGCGGTTTTTCTGTTCGGAAAGACAGGGCGAAAACTGAAAACAGTAAGCAGAAGGGAGATGCGGATGGCACTCGATTACCAGAAGTGTGCGGCAGAGATCATAGACACAATCGGCGGACGAGATAACCTTGTATCTGCCGCGCATTGCGCGACCAGGCTGAGACTTGTGACAATTGACAACAGCAGGATAAGCATGGACAGGCTGGAGAAGATTGACGGTGTGAAGGGGGTTTACGAGAGCAGCGGTCAGCTTCAGATCATCATCGGAACCGGCAGTGTCAACAAGGTTTACGATGCCTTTCTGGCCATCAGCGGGATGAGCGGGGAGACGCACACATCTCTGAAAAGGCCGATCTGGCTGAGCGCCATCAAGACCCTCGGTGATGTCTTCGTCCCAATCCTGCCGGCCATCGTGGCATCCGGTCTTCTGATGGGTGTGCTCGAGGCACTTGGCAAAGTGATCCCGGGCTTTTCCGCGTCAGGCTGGTATGGGTTTTTGGACCTGATTTCCTCCACGGCATTTGCTTACCTGCCGGTTCTCGTCGCGATCTCCGCGACAAGCGTGTTCGGTGGAAACATCCTCCTGGGCTCGGTCATCGGTCTCACGATGGTCAACAGTTCCCTCCTTAACGCATGGAGCGCCGGTTCTGCCAATGCGGTCAATGCTTTCTTTGGTGTGGCAGACGGCATGATCCCGGGCTGGAAGCTCTTGATCTTCAATGTGAAGCGGGTTGGTTATCAGGGACATGTCATCCCGGTGATCATCGCGGTGTGGATCATGTGTCTGCTGGAAAAGTGGCTGCACAAGCACGTGCCGGAGATGATCGATCTCTTCGTTACCCCATTGACCACGGTCTTCTGCACCTTATTTGTGACCTTTACCCTTATCGGTCCGCTCTTCTCGAAGCTGGAAGCCTGGGTACTGACCGGCGCGGAATGGCTGGTCCAGAATCCGATCGGGGCATCCGCCATGGGCGCGGTATACCCGCTCACAGTCGTCATGGGCCTTCACCATATGTACAACATCATCGAGGCAGGGATGCTGGCTTCGGCAGAGGGGCTGAATACCTGGATGCCGATCGCGACAGCTGCCAACTTCGCTCAGTTCGGTGCCTGCCTTGCGGTGGCCGTCAAGACCAAAAGCAGCAGGAACCGCCAGGTGGCATTTCCGTCCGCCATGTCCGCGTCGCTGGGCATTACCGAGCCGGCCATCTTTGGGATCAATCTCCGCTTCATGAAGCCCTTCGCGGCAGGCATGATCGCGGGTGCGATTGGCGCTCTGTTTGCTTCCCTGTCCGGCCTTGGCGCTTCCACTTATGGTGTGACAGGCATCCTGGGGTATCTGACGATCAACAATTACTTTACCTACACCCTGCTTTTGGCCATCTCCGGCGGAATTGCCTTCTTTTTGACCAGCGCCATGTGGCATGAGGAGGAAGTGGAAGAGAGAGAGAAGGAGGAATCCGTTCTGTCAGCTTCCTCTGCCGGAAGCGAAAATCAGGACAGCAGCCAGGACAGCAGCCAGG
>CADBUA010000204.1 GCA_902797665.1 uncultured Lachnospiraceae bacterium
AAACAATCTCTTTTCAGGCATCGCTTCTTCCTCCTATACAATAATTACTGAAAAAATATGTTTTTCTCAACTTTATTGACTATGATATTATATAGCCATTTTGTTCATATATACCTGTGATTATATATAGTGTCTGATGTGGCTAAAATCATTTTGAATATAATATACGAATACACATATATGTTATATAAATTCAGTTTAATATCAAGGTATTTGTTTGAATTGATGAATCAATTCAATTTTTTGTTTTTTCCTTCCCGGCGGCGTTTGCAGCATCGCTTTCCCAGCGGCGAATTACGCGAAGCCGATCCTGATCCCAGACAGCAAGATCAGAGGAAAGTCTCACGTAGTCGATGGAAGTCCGGAGAGGATTCGAGGAAACCATCTGAATTACAGCTCTCAGAGGATCCCCAAGTTCCGCAAGATATGGTGTACTCTCTACCACAAAGAGTCTCGCATGTGCATTCTGTCTTCTCTGATCGCTGCCTGCGACAGCCATGCCAAGGCTGATGCCTTCTTTCTGCAGCTTTCCACTGAGTACATAGAGCGTAAGAGAAAGCCATGCTGCTCTCATCTCTGGAGAGAGGCTCCCATCCTTAGGTTGCAGTTCAGAAGGAAACTCCAGTAGAAACTTCCCATAGAGCACAGGATCTTCCCCAATCTCTCTGCCGGCATTATGTCTCCATCCAGCCGCTTCCGCTCGTGCACTCGGTGTATCCTGCGATAGGCGGACGATTGCCACCTTCATGTAGTGCTGCAGCATTTCCAATCTTTCCTTACTCGTCATCGTCCTCCTCCTGCTTCAACATTTCAAGTCTGTCTTTTCGGCGCTTGCCAATTTTACCGCTGCAGCTGCCATAAGCTGTACCAAAAGTCATGCCATCATGTCCTACGATCGCCTCCGCAGATACTCCTTCGGCTGCATGATCCCGCACTTCAAAGGCATAGGACCACTCCTGATTGATCAGACTTTTTCGATCACGATGGTCCACAAGATACTTCATAAAGACAGCACCGATCCGATCAAAATACTCTGTCTCAAGACTCTTGCCGAGGGCATCTGCCCTGGCATCCTTCTTTTTTCCAGAGCTCTCCATCCCTTCTGCTTTTGCCAGATCTAATCCGTAGACATACAGGATCCTTCCATACTCTCTGATCTCATCCAGTTCCTTACGAATACTTATGGAAAGCTCTATATCCCGGCAGACATCAGTCCCTACAGCGAGAGACCCGGAAAAGAGTCCGGTAACACACGAGTTCATCGTTCCATAGGATACATCAACCATGCCATAGCTGACCCAATTCTGCCGCATCATGGTCTTTACCGCCCAGGATGCCCAGAGTGCCGTTCCAGGAACCCATGTCTGATTTGAAGTATCCGGTGTGAGATACATACAGTTTTGCCAGACGACCGTATTCAATCCGTAATGAATCGGCTTCATCACAGACACTTCGTCAATGTTCTTCTTTCCAGCCTGCTTATGTTGAACCCACATGAACATAGGCTCCCTGCCCGGGTCCTCCCAGACATCTCCCATCGCACCGAAAGCTCCATCCACAAGCTTCTCTTCATTCCTGTGCAGAATAAAACGCCTGGACTGCTGGGTGAAAAGTGCGGGCAGGTTATCTGGTACAATCAGGCGACACTTTGTTAATAGCTCGCGGTCTTCCTCCCATGATGGCTTCGGTTCCCCGTAAAGTTCGAGATTGCCGACCGGATCCTTTACAAGGCAGGAGTTCCACATCAGCGTTTCGAACAGGTTGCCCCCCTCCGCATGCACGAGGCATCCCCGTGAAGCAGCTGTCATCTCCGTGCTCTTCAGAGATACCGGCTTTCCTTCAACATCCTGCGCTTTCTTCGTTTTGTCCGTGTCGCCGCCTTTTCCGATCCCACAGTCCGCGAAGGCCATCTGATAGATCAGCCATGCGGCAGCTTCCCCGTTTGTCAGAAGGTCTTTCCATTTTCCAGATCGATCAGCGGCGGCGTTCACCTTGTTGTCACTTTCCAGGATCGTCCCTCGGATTTTTCTGCCATTCATCCAGGTGTATGAGAAAACCGGATCATAATCCTGAACATGCAGCGGTGCTTCTCCGCTTCTCCTTCCAATCGGGAGCATGCCATCCGGTCCCCGATCATTCTTTACCATCTTCACATCCCGAAGAGGGACCTGATAAAACGGATGCTCTTCCCCGAATAGCCAGAAACGGTCGCGCCAGGTATCAAAGTAAGCATTCACTGCTGCCTCCGGAAATGCTCCCAGCCTATAGACTGCCTTCCATCTCGTAAGTGCTTCCTGCCCGGAAGCCAGGGGGGAGAGTGCTCCATTCTCGTCATAACGGTACAAAAGCGTGATCGAAATCGCCAGCAGGAACCGCAAAAGGCTTACTGTCTGCTGACTGGTCTCTCCATCCAGAGAAAGGTACTGACCTGGGTGGAGAAAGACTTCCCTGAGAGAAATCTTCTCAGCATGACCTGAAAGGTTGATCACACTGACCCAGTTCTCGTCAATCAAGTTGTAATCATCCGCCATGATTATCCTCCGTTCCTGTCTGTAATGATGAGCCCTTTGTCATGGGTATAGATACATGAATAGCCGTTCAGGCAAAATCGTCCTTTCCCGTCCGCAAGCACGATGAGCTGCTCTTCAAAACGAGGGTCTGTAGCCCACTCCGTAAGCACCGTATCCATCATCTGAATCTCCTTCACAGTATCTGCATGCGATAACTTCGCCGGCAGGGCAAGCGTCTGCCGAAGAATCTCCCTCCCACTTTCAAAGTCCGGTGTTTCGGAACAGCGTACACGGGCAGCCCCCCGGAAGCTGCTCACATACTCTCCATCGATTTTCAGGAGAAGCACCCGGATTCCATCAATCCCGTCCCGAACCGAAGCAGCCAAATTACCATCAGCCTCAGTGTCCTGACTGGTCTTCGTAAGTCCTCGAAGGAGCGTATCTGCTGGTGCGCTGATTCGCCAATTATCCGCCTTTGCCTGCGATATTCCTTCACGGAGAAGATACTGACGTTTTACCGGGTCCTCCATGTCTTCTCCCGTCTCGTAAGCGGCATCCACAAGCATCCGTATCTCATCCGGAAGGCAAATTGCCTCACGGCTTTGGAGCAGCTCATCCGTCTTCTTCAAAAGCCACGGCGAGTAGACGTTATAGTATTCGTCACTGCATATGACACAACAGGGATTTTTCATCTTCGCTGGCCTGACTGCATCATGATTTCGGTGTCGGTGCAGACGACCCATACGCTGCAGTAATAGATCCATCGGGCATGCCTCTGTGAAAAGCAGATCAAAATCAAGATCAAGGCTCTGCTCCAGGACCTGGGTTCCGACAACCACAAGATGATCCCGATCTTTCTGCCCACTGTACTTTCCGCAGCGAGAGATGATCTGATTCTCCAGCTCCGCGCGATCCTCCGGAAGGAATCGGGAATGGAGCAAAATCACATCATAATCTTCAGGAAGCCCGCTCCTGAGCTGATCGCTCACCTCCTGCGCAGCCGCAACAGTGTTGAGTATGATGCCGGCGCATCCTCCATCATGAAGCCGGTTCTTCAGAATCTCCGTGATCTGGTCTGTCGGACAATACTCCAGTGACACAGACATCCTCAGCGACTCTTCCACTGGAAGAGCTGCTTCTCCCACCTTTCCACCATCCGTCCATGTCAGACAGGGATAGGCTGTTTCAAAGGTTACCTTTGCGTTCTTCTTTTTGTTCAGGTAAGCCCGAACCAGCTCTGACTTTTTTTGAGATGTGAGCGTCGCTGAAAGCAGAATCACCGGAACATGGTATGATCCGAGCCACATAAGCAGGTAGTCCAGGTATTGCGACATGTAGGCATCGTACGAATGAACTTCGTCGATCAGCACCACCTTACCAGCCAGCCCGAGGTGCTTCAGCATTACAAACTTTGTGCTCAGCGCCGCCATGAGTGCCTGATCAACTGTTCCAATCTCAAAGTCAGACAAGAGCTGCTTCCGCCTCCCGGAAAGCCACGTATTTACCCGAATCCCGCCTTCATCATCCGAAATATCTTTCACATGGAAGAGTTTTTCATATGCTTCGTTGAACAAAGCGTCTCCATGAGAGAGGCGGATTGAGGCGACATCTCCCGTTCCTTCTGGCCCTGAGGTCAGTCTCTCTGCCCATTCCATGACACGAGGAAAGATTCCATTTGCCGTTCCCTTTGTCGGAAGCCCAAAGAAGATCCCACCACAACCTGCCTTATGTGAAAGAACTTCCGCGACGGCCAGTGCGGCTTCTGTTTTCCCTGTCCCCATAGGACTCTCCAGTATAAAAATCCCTGGTTCTTCCGTTTCACTCGCGATCCGGCACACTTTCTCCTGCATCCCACGGGGTGAGAAGCCAAAGCGTTCCACAAAGAGCTCTGCGTCCATCCACACTGAAGCGCTCTCCCAGTACGGAGGAAGTCCTGCGTTCTTCCACCCGCGTTCGATTCGAGCATGGTCTGTGACGCGATCTCCCTGCAGAGGGAAGAACTCCGTGTTCGAGGCAATCCAGTCAGCCACAATCAGAAGCCCAGTTAGAAGTACCTGTCCCTCGATCGTGGCCTCCGGAAAGGACGTCAGCTTCGATTCTCTTAATGCTTCCTCTTCAGCCTCTCTCCAGGAAGCAATGAATGCTTCCTTGCTGCCTTTCCTCCAGTAGTTATTCCGAAAAGCTTTCGTTTCCAATTGGATGTCAAGGTCGACAGAACCTCGCGTCCTTCCATGATGAGAAGCAACAATTTCAGTGATCGACTCGGGAACCTGAAAATACGTTCCCAAAATCACCGCTCCCGCGAAGTTGTGTGGAGAATCTTTCCCATAAGGGCACGAATAAAGAAGGACTCCCTCCTTCTCCAGTCTTCTCCCCAGGTCGGGAAGACAATGACTGATCCTATCCTGAAATGCCAGTGTGGCTTTCCCGATATCATGCACGCCAGCCAGATAGACTGCAAGAGAATCGAAGAGATCATCCTCCAGACCGGATCCACTTTTCACAGAAGGAGGAACCCACTCTGCGCAGAGCCTCTGCATGATCCCCATGGTATCAAGCAGATGGTTCCTGAGAGAAAGCCAGTTCCCCTCCTGATCGCTTTTAGCTGCAAAGACATCAAGCAGTGACATGAGTTTCCTCCCGAATACTGTTTTGCATGCAAAACGCTATAATGATCTATCTATATTTATAAGGTTTCACACTATAATATAGCGTTTCAAAATATATATTCTTTTAAAAATAATTTATGTAGTTAAATAATTAGAGCATATTCCTGAATCCGGAAAATGGCCTTTATATATTCTTCATCTCAAAAACACGAATAAAGACATTTTTAAGTAAATAGAACCCCAAGTATTTATACCACATAACAGTTATTATTGGCAACTATAATATAGATCAGGATTTTTAATGTTGGTAGGGCCCTGAGACCTCAGAGGTCTACCGTTTATACCGGAAATCATTTGGAGTTGCCAAATGTTTCTACGGTATATGCCTGCTCGCAGCAATTTACATCTCAGGCTCTTATTCTTCAGGTTTAATCCGCTCCCCGGAGATCTGACACACGTCTTTCCTGCATACACTTCCCCCAAGGACTGACCTCTATCCCAGCTTGCGTTATCATGGTATCATTCGATGATTGGTTGAGTTGTAATTATATCATATTATGTTTAAACTGATATTGCTTCTTTTTCTTTATATTCATGATATATTATGAAGCAGAAATATCTACCGCTCGATGGCATAGTAAAGAAAGAGATGAGGTGAGGCAAGATGAAATTGATATCCCCATTACGGAATGCAGGCTCTTCAATCATAGATGCCATGAACTCAAAAGCCTTCTCCTTCGAGCCTCAATTCACCTTTACAGTTCACCCAATCTCCCTGTCAAAGCTTATAGCTGACATGTTGTCATGATCAGGACTCAGACACTCTGCCTTCAGGGCAGGGCATACCGCGTCATTCGGCGAAAAAGTGGTTCCCCCGATCCTGTTTTCTATATCATCCCGGATCTTCCATATGCGTATACCCATAAAATGCAATCGTCTTTTCTGGGTCCCCCTTGATGGAATCTGCCGCGATCTTCGCGCACACAAACCACT
>CADBUA010000205.1 GCA_902797665.1 uncultured Lachnospiraceae bacterium
CGGAGGATTTCTGATGGGCTTTGGGGTGGTCCTCTTTCAGCGGACAGAGGAGATGATCCAGGCTTTTCTGACCCTGGACCCCTTTTCCGTCTCAGGAATCCAGAATCTCTGGGAACTCTTCCGGGCAGCCGGCCTGACCCTCGCGATTGTCTACTTCTCCGCCGGTTTTCTCCGGCAGACCGTTGATATCCACGCGGAGCTGAACCTCGAGGGAATCTTCAAAGCCCTGACAAGGCTGGTTCTGGTTTTGGGGATCATCTCCCTCTCCCTGGAGCTTGGGCGCTGCATCAGCAGTACAGCCATCGCTCTGATTTCCGGGACTTTGATGCAGGAGACTGGCAGCCTGGAGGAAAAGATGGGGGAGAGCAGAGATGATGAGAATGGGATTGATTCAGAGGCGGAAGAGTACGGTTACTTTTCGGGGATTTACCGTTTTCTGGAGGACAGAAGCGCGGAATCCCTGTCTCCGGAGGATGATGACTTTGTCCTGACAATGGAAGAGAAAACCACGGCAGGGGAGTGGATTCTGGCCGGAATCGTCTGCCTGGCTGGAGGATTGATCGGGGGCGTGGCGATTGTCAGTGCCGCCTGCGAGATTCTCCTGATCTCAGCGGGACGGATCTTCCGGCTGGCCCTGCTGATTCCCTTCGCACCGATTTCCCTCGCGCCCCTCGCGGAGGGGCGCGGGGGGATCGGGCGGGGAACTGCCTGGATTCGGACGTTTACCTCCGCCTGCGCGGAGGCAGTTGTGATTGCCCTGGCCCTTCGTCTCACTTTCCTGATGTTCTCCTCCTTTCAGATCAGCACGGCCGGGATGGGTGTCATCGAGGGCGTGCTCTGCGGCATCCTGAACCTGGTCTGCCCGCTGCTGGCAGCTGCCACGGTCTCAAGAGAAGCCGCCCAGATTGCTTCCTCAGCCCTGGGGACATAGATGAATGGAAGGATGAGATGAATGGATGAATGGAAGGATGAATGGAAGAGTAAATGAAGGGAAGAATGGATGAATGAATGGAAGAATGAAGGGGGAAAAGATAAACAATAGAACATAGCAGAAATACTAAATACACAATTTAAAATGATATGAAGCATACATATAAAAAATACGTACTCAAACATATACATAAATACATATGCATGTATGCATGCACACATATAAACAAAAAACAAAAAGACAGGAACAAGAGCGAATGCAGAACTCGAAAAACAGAAGCAGAGGGGCGGCAGGCATTGCCGTCCCCTTGAGGAGGAGAATCAATGCAGATCCCGGTCAATAAGGATCTTGACGCTTACAAAGATGACTTTTTCAAGGGTCTGACCTTCCGTCAGACCTTTTTTGCCGGCCTGACCCTGATCTCAGGGCTCACGGTGTTCTCTCTGCTTTACTTTGGCCTCTCCCTGAACACAGATCTTTCGGTTCTTCTGGCTATGCCTTTTTCAGCGCCCTTTGCGCTTTACGGCTTTCTCAGGATCCGGGGAATGAATCCCCTGGAGTATATCAGGAGAAGGAAATTTCTGGAGGATCACCCGGTCTTTTTCTTTGTGCCGGAGTACCTGGAGGAAGTGCTTCTCGGAGAGAAAGTCCAGCTGAATGAGGATGGGAGCTTTGAGCCATTTGCATTCAGGATGCCGGAAAGGGAAGAGGGAAAGTCTTTGGGGGAGGAGGAAGGGAAAGAATGAGCAGCCACATGTTTGATACGGCCAGATCGGCCATGGAGGAGTCGAAGGAGCTGACGAGGAAGGCTTACCCGATCCCCAGGTGTGTACAGGAGCTTTTCCCGGTTCTGGACTTTACGGAGGATGGGATCTTCCGCCTGGAAGATGCTGTCTCTGGGGAGAAGGTCCTCTATGACAAGGCCTATTTCTTTCCGGATACCAACTTTACCGCCCTGGATGAGGCGGAGCGGAAGAAGTTCCTGAAGGCCTACTGCCAGATCCTGAATGCCATGCCGGTGTCTTTCAAGATCGTCCTGATGAACAATGACCTGGGCAGGGAGACGGTGCGGCGGGAGGTCTGTCTGCCGGAGGGAGAGGAGCCTTTTCAGGAGCTCTCTGACTCTTTCAACAGGAGCATCTGGGAGAAGGTGGAAGAGGGCGGCGCCGGGATTCTGCGGCGCCGCGTCTTCCTCCTCTCCGCCCGGGCGGGCAGCTTTGAGGAGGCCCGGAGCTATTTCGAGGCGCTGGAGTCCAGCCTCCGGGTTTCCTTCGAGCGGCTTGGAAGCGGCCTTCAGGGGCTTTCAGCCACGGAGCGTTTTGCTCTCCTTTATGAGCTCTATCATCTCTCGGAGAAGGAAGAAGCTTACAGCTTTGATCCCCGAAAGGCCAAAAGCTGCCTCAGCGGCTGGAAGGGGAGCTTCCTCCCCTGGATGATCTGGCACAGCACGGATGAGAATGGCGCGCCGGAGGAGGACACCCTCAGGATCGACAATCATTTCTGCCGGCTGCTCTATCTCAGGCAGATGCCAAGTGCCATCGATCCCGACGCCCTCATGCGGACAGTGGGCGGCGCGAAGCATGTGACACTGACCATTGACTGCGCCCCGGTTCCTCAGGCAGTCGCCCGGCGGATGCTGGAAAATCTCCGGCTTGGGATCGGAAGGACGATTGAGAAGCAGCAGGAGATGCGGAACCGGATCGGTGCCTGGTCCTCGGATATCTCCTGGGATGTCCGGAAAGCCCGGGATGAGTGTGAGAGCTACCTGGACATCCTGACCACAAACGGGGAGAACATCATCTACACCGGGATCTATGCCATGATCACGGCGCCCTCCCGGGCAGAGCTTGAGCGCGCGGCGATCAGCTTCACAAACACGGCCCTGGGGGAAGGGCTGGTTTTTCAGCCAGCTTATGTCCGGCAGATCGAGGCGATGAACACGGCTTTTCCCATTGGCTGCCGCTTCATGGACAGCATGCATCCCATCTTCACCCAGCCCCTCTGCGGCTTTACCCCTTTTTCTGTCTCAGAGCTCTGCCAGCCTGGAGGATTTTACTACGGGTCAAACCGGATCTCAGGGAGCCTGATCAGCGGGGACCGGAAAAAGCTGTTGAATGCCAACGGTTTTGTCCTGGGAGTTCCGGGCAGTGGAAAGTCTGTCCAGGTAAAGCTGGAGATGATTCAGGCCTTCCTCCGGACGGAGGATGACATCATCGTCATTGATCCGCAGAACGAGTACAGGGCCCTGGCGGAGCATCTGGGCGGACAGTTCATTGACTTTTCCGCCAGAGCCGGTCATCACATCAATCCTCTGGACACAGACCTTTTTGAGCTGGGGATGGCGGACTCTGTCCGGGCCTTCATTCAGGACAAGACAGAGCTCCTGATCAGCATCTTCGCGCAGATCACAGAGTACTCGCTCAACGCCCAGCACAAGTCTGTGATCGGCCGTGTCGTAAACAGGATCTACGAGGAGGTGGGGGACCCGGGATTTCAGACCCCCACGCTGCTGGACTTCTACAGGCTCCTGCTCCGGGAGCCGGAGAGCCAGGCCAGAAACCTGGCCCTGGATCTTGAGCTCTTTGTCAGGGGCGGCCTGGATATGTTTGCCAGGCCCACGAATGTGGACAGCAAGGGGCGTTTTACGGTCTATGGGATTCTGGACCTCGGCAAGGAGCAGAGTGCGGTTGGGATGCTGATCATGCTGGAGTCGATCCGTAGCAGGATTGCGCAGAATGCCCGGGAGGGGAAGGCCACCTGGCTTTATGTCGACGAGTTTCACAACCTGGCATCCCGGGAGTATTCCGCCCGGTATCTGGAGAAGATCTGGAAGGAGGTCCGGAAGCTGGGAGGCCTCTGCACGGCAATCACCCAGAACATCGCCGACCTCCTCACTTCCAAGACCATTGAGACCATGCTCTGCAACTCGGAGTATCTCAGCCTGCTTACGCAGTCTGAGGTGGAGAACGCCATGCTCCACAGGCTCCTGGGGATCCCTGAGAGGATGCTGGATCATGTCCGCGCTGTTCCCAAGGGCTGCGGGATTTTGAAGTTTGGGGACAGGCTGATCCCGGTGGATGGAAGAATCTCCAAGGATACGGTTCTCTACGAACTTCTGAATACCGACTTCCATGAGATCCAGATGCGGGCATCGGGCAGAAGCGTCCGGAGAGATGGGTGAATGAGTACGGACGATCGAAAAAGAAGAGGAAAGAGAAGGGGAGAAAGAAGGGAAAAGAAAGGGAAAAAGAAGAGAAGGGAAAAAGAAGGGTATTGATGAAGGCATTGATGGAGGCGCTGGCTGTCATTCTGATGGGGGCACTGAGGGAAGTTCTGACGGAGCTTTTGATGGGGACTCAGCGGAAGGCTTTGCTGAGAGAATCCGGAAGCATGCCTTCTGCTCCTTTCGAAGAGGCTTTGGCAGGGAGAGGGGACCATACGCCCTTCAAATCGGCAGGAATGTCTGATTTGGCTGAGGGCGGGGGCGTGAGAGATCAGAAATTGGGTCAGAGAAGACGTCAGGGATACGGGATCAGGGATAGGAGGAGACAGAGAGGGTGAGGATCAGGAAAAGGGGCAGCAGGAGATTCGGAGAAATCCCGGCTCAGGAAAGAGGAAAGAGAAGGCGGAGCGATCGAGGGCAGAAGGTCTCAGCCCTCTGGGTCCTGGGTCACCTGGCTCTGATTATGGCGATCATCGCCGCGATGATTCTCTCCAGGCGCCTCATCTCCTACGGGACATATCGTTTGAATCAGCTCCTTCTCGGTGCTCTCCCGGCGTGTGAGACAGAGGTCCTGGGAGAGGGGGAGGCTGTGGGGCGGGGAGAGACAGTGCTCGAGGGAGAGGAGGATGAAAGTATGGAAGGGATGGAAGGGATGGAAGGGATCGAAGGGATGGAAGGGATGGAAGGAATCGAAGGGATCGAAGGACTGCGTGAGCCATAAAGAAGGTGTGGGTGGGGATCGGGTCTTGAATGCGTTCTGACAGAATCAGATGCTCCCGGAGACAGGGACTCTGGGCGCTCTCATGGAGCTCTGGGGGCAGGGCAGACTGTAAAGGAGATATTGTGTACAGGAGAGAGAAAAACAGGAAAGGGATGCTCCTGATCGTGGGCGGCCTTCTGCTGATGATGTTCCTGCTTGTCATCACCGTCTTTCAGGGCTCAAAGACGGCAGTCAGGGAGACGGAGGAGACGAAGGGACCGGAGGACACGTGCCGTTTTCTGACGATCTATAAGTCCACGGCGGGAGATGTCTCCGTGGAGGCCAGGTATGTCGAGGAGGATGACGATGAGAAGACAATCCTGAAGGTCCCGGAGGGGGAGATGCTGACTTTGAGCCTTCAGGTCAATTCCCCGTGGAAGTTTGAGTCGGTGGAGATTCTGGATCACAGCCTCAGGGAGCTTGTGTACTCGATCAACAAGGGCACAGACGGCATCTATCGGATCAACTTCGCGATGCCATCCAGCGACGTGATGGTCACCTTCAACTATTCGCCGGAAGAGTCAGAAAGCATCGCTGAGCGGATTGTCTATCTCTGGGAGGACGAGAGCAGGGCAGAGGAGCGTGGGACAGAAGAAAAGGGAGAGAAAGTGACAGAATCGAGCGATATGGAAG
>CADBUA010000206.1 GCA_902797665.1 uncultured Lachnospiraceae bacterium
CCTTTGTCTCTGACGGGACCATGGGAGATCTGAAGATCTTCGCGGGCCCCGCAAAGACCGTGACAGAGTCTGAGAGTGAGAATAAAAATGAGACAGAGGCTGAGACAGAAATAGACGCATAGGGATGAAGGGGGCCGGTCTTCTGGGATGGAAGATCAGAGAGGCCGGCGGATATGGTTTCAAAGACAGGGGATGAATGAGAAAAGGCGGTTCCGATCCAGGACCGCCTTTTTCAGGTCCGAAGGGCGGAGATGGGGAAGAGAATATAGGCCTTTGCTACAATATACTGGAGATTCAGCGGATCTGGATTTTTGAGAACACCTGGGATGCAAGTTCCAAAAGGCCTGTCAGCAGCATGACCAATATCGGATTTTTATGATACTTCCGGAGCAGAAGCAAGGCAAGCACAAACCAAAGGATCATCCGGTAGTTGGTCTCTGAGAACAGTGTGGATAAGCCCGTGACAGATCCGAAGAAGGCTGGAAGCAGGACGATCAGCCCGGCGGAGAGGATCATGGAGACGACCGCCGGCCGGAGGGACCTTAGAAGATCCTGCATGAGCGAGAGCTTCCGGAAGCGGACATAGAGGCAGGAGAGGAGGGTCACGATGAGGCAGGAGGGCAGGATGACACCGACGGTGGCAAAGAGAGCACCCGGAATTCCTGCCACCTGGTTTCCGGCAAAGGAGGCGGCATTGATCGCGATTGGCCCTGGCGTCATCTCGGCGATGGTCATAAGATCTGTGAATTCACTGGGGCTGAGCCAGCCGTGGCGGGTGATGACCTCCCCCTGGATCAGGGGAATGGCTGCGTAGCCGCCTCCGAAGCTGAAGGCTCCGATCCGGAGGAAGGAGAGAAAAAGCTCAAGGCAGAGACTCATACGTTCTCCTTTCTTCCCGCGTGGAGAAGGCTTGAAAGAAAGCCGGCTCCGGCAGCGCAGAGGATGATGACGATGACAGGAATCTTCAGCACATAGTTGGCGAGGAAGGCCAGCAGCATGATCGCAAGGCGAAGCGGATCCTTCTCCTTCACAATCCCGGCGCCCATATCCCAGACGACAGAGATGATGACCGCGCTGATACCGGCCCGCATGCCCGAGAGCATAGATTGGATCACGAAGTTCTGCCGGAAGGCATCGTAGGCCATGGAGACGGCGGTCAGGATGACAAATGGCGGAATGATAGCCCCAAGAACAGAGACCAGGATTCCTGGAAAACCGCAGAGCTTGTAGCCGATGACGATGGCACCGTTGACCGCGATGGGGCCGGGGGAGGATTGGGCGATGGCGATCAGATCCAGCATCTCTTCCTCGTCGATCCAGTGGAGCTGGTCCACAAACTTCTGTTTGAGCAGGCTGATGATGACATAGCCTCCACCAAAGGTGAAGGCGCTGAGGTACAGGGTGGAAAAGAAGAGCTGAAGAAGTCTTCTGTTTCGTTCTTTCGCTTTTGCGTTCATGAGTTCCTTTCTGAACCTGTATTCCCGCGAGCAGAGAAATGTGAAAAATGGCGCGAGCGGGCATATATCGGTGAAACAGTGGCAGATTCGAATGCTTTCCGGCATGAATTGTTCTGCGCTCACTATAGCAGATGAAAAGATCCGTGCAAGGGGAGCCCAGGAAGAGCTCTGGCGGAAAGGGACGAATGGCTATGTGAATTGAACAACAATAATTGCGCCTGCAAAGGCACAGGCATCTTTCAACGAGCTGGAATTTCACGGAGCAGGGATCCACATGCCAAGGCCGTTGGCTGCTCGATCCGCCTTGGCAGTTGAGTGGCAGCACGAATCGGGACAGTAGAGCAGGTGCAAAAAGGATATGCCCTCGAAATCAAACAGAAGGTGACGTGACTCTGCGGCAAGGAATCCAGGACTTGAGTCAGGCAGCTTCGCGTGAGTTGTGAGCCCCATCAAAAGCGGAGGATTAAGCGGCTTTGAAGCCCTGACGCTGAAGGCTCAGAATAGAGAGAAAAAAGAGAGAAGAATAGAGAGAAAAAAGAGATAAAAAGAGAGTAAAAAGAGAGAAGAAAAGAGAAAAAGAGAGAAAAAAGAGAGAAAAGAGTCATGAGAGATGCGAAAATACGAATATTGTACAGGGCTGCTTGGAGAGTGCGGCAGGAAACTGGAAGAGGCGCTTTCAGCAGGGCAGGACGCGCATTTGATTCTCCGCGGAAAAGGCTCCCCGGACCTGCCCCGATTTTGTCTTCCTGGCAGCTTTTCACCTTTGAGCGATCCAAGTATGATAGGTCCGTAGATGTTTCGATCTGCAGAATATCTGCTGCGGCCGCTCAGTCCTTTGGATAACGAATGGAAGAATTGCTGCTGCACTGGAGTAACAGCTTTCCTGCCATCAGGCGGGAGGAGGAGGGATTATGAAAAGGAAAATCGGATGCCTGATTGGCTGGGCAGCTTTGCTGCTTCTGACCGAATACGTTCTATTGGTGCCCCTGAACCTGACGGCGGTCTCATTCTGGGTTTTGGTCCTCTGCTTTGGGACGATGCTGCTTCTGATTTTGAACCTTCCCGCTGAGACAAAGTCCGGGGAGGGGAAGGAAGAAAATGGAAATGAAAAGGTTGTGATTCTGCGAAGCAGCTTCAATAGGAAGATGCAGCCTCCTGCCGGAGAGGAGCTGAATCTTCGGCTGCCGATTCTCTTCGGGATGGGGGGTGCTGCTTTTCTGATTGCTGCCTGGTTTTTCTCCTCCCCGCTGTTTCACGCGAAAAACTATGCTTCCACCATTGGGGAAATTCAGACGATCAGCTTTGAAGAGGCCAGGCCGGAGGTGGACTCTGTGAGCAACATCGCCTTGATCGACACCGCCACAGCCTCGAGGATTGGGGCGAGGGAACTGGGGTCCCTGGAGGATGTTGTCAGCCAGTTTGACGATGGGGCATATACCCAGATCACCTACCGTGGAAAGGTGAGAAAGGATGCGGTGGTGGACTATGACGGCTTTTTTAAGTACCTCAATAACCGGAAGAACGGAACTCCAGGATATCTGATCATTGATCCCATTTCAGGAAGCGCGGAACTGATCCGGACAGAGACGGGCATCTACTATACGCCAGGGGCGTATTTCTCAAAGGACATCCTCCGGCATATCCGCATGCAGTACCCGCTTTGCCTTTTTGGAAGGACCAGCTTTGAGATCGATGAGGATGGGAAGCCCTTCTGGGTCACCCAGATCCAGAAAAATCAGGTCTTCCTCCGGAATCCGAAGACCACGGGGATTATTCTGACTTCTGCCCTGACCGGTGAGTCACAGAGATACACCGTAGAGGAGGTCCCGGAGTGGGTGGATACAGTTTTTGACGGGGACTATGTCTGTGAGAAGTATGATTACTACGGGATGCTGAGCGGGGGCTTCTGGAATTCCCGATTTGGCAAAAGGGGATGCCGGATTTCTACCAAGTGTTCCTATGTGGATGAGGACGGAGAGCGCGTGGATGGGGCGGACTTTGGCTATATCAGCGATGACCGGGACATCTGGATCTACACCGGTGTGACCTCCGCAACCTCCCAGGACCGCTCCGACATCGGCATGCTGATGGTCAACGGGAGAACCGGGGAGGCGGTCTACATGACGCTGGCCGGCGCGGATGAGTCTTCCGCGATGGCGGCCGCCGAGGGCGAGCTCCAACAATATGGCTATACCGCCTCCTTCCCCAGCATCATCAACGTGGACGGGGCACCTGCCTACATCATGGTGATGACCGACAACAACCGGATTGTCAAAAACTACGCCATGGTCAACATGCAGAACTACGCGCAGGTTGTGACCGGGGATACTCAGAATGAAGTCTTTCGGAAGTACCGAAAGCTGGTGTCCCGGGGGAAGGAAGGCGCCTCCTTGAGTGAGGACGGAGTGAAGGATGAGACGCTTTCTCAGGACAAAATCCTCTCCGCCCTCTATGGGACCGATGAGGGAGGTCATTTCCTGGAGCTGACCTTCCAGGATGGAAGCGCCATGAAGTATTACATGGCGGACTGAGACGATAGCTGGCGTATTTTCCTGGTCGAGCGTAGAAACGCGGAAACTTCAGGGGACTGAAAGCTGCCTGTCCTTCAGGCAGTAAGATGCAGCAGCCAGAGGGGCTGGAAACAGTCCCGCTCGGATTGGCCGGGCGCCGGGGCGGCATACCCGATCGCATTACTTTGCGGATACACCGCTTGCGGGTATGTTCGCCGAAGGGTGTCCTCTGCGCGTTTGCCGCTGACGAAGAATAGAAGGAGCAGGGATGAGGATTGAAACGGTGGGAATTGTGGGTCTTGGGAGCATCGGGGCCATGTATGGGAGCATCATACAGAAGGCACTTGGCCCAGGCCATGTCATTGCGATCGCGGACCCGGAGCGGGTTTTGAGATACAGAGACGAGGGAATCTATGTAAACGGAGAAAAACAGGATTTTCTCTATGCGGAGCCAAAGGAAGCGCAGCCGGTGGATCTTCTGATCTTCGCGACAAAGTACTACAGTCTTCTCGACGCGATTGAGAACGCGCGAAAAGCCTGCGGGGAAGAGACGATTGTGATGTCGTTTCTGAATGGTGTCAGCTCCGAGGAACTGATCCGGGAAAAGCTTGGACCTCGCCATCTTCTTTACACGACCGTACAGGGCATGGATGCAACAAAGAGGGGGAATCAGATTTTCGTGCAGCATACAGGGTATGTAGCGTTCGGGGAGAAGGATAACGGGAGAACTGAGATCCTGTCCAGGGTCTCTGAGTTTTTTGAAAGGGCAGGCATCCAATATCAGATCCCGGAGGATATCCTCCGGCAACTCTACAAAAAGTGGATGCTGAATGTCGGTGTCAACCAGACCTGTGCAGTCTATGAGGTTCCCTACCGGGGCGTGCAGACACCTGGGAAAATCCGGGAGATTTACCTGGCGGCCATGGAAGAGGCCAGGGCCTGTGCAAATGCCGAGGGAATTGACCTGACTGAGGAGGATGTCAAGGAGTGGGTCCGGGTGGTGGACGGACTGGATCCCGAGGGGGAGCCTTCTATGCGCCAGGACACAAAGGCGGGGCGGCAGACTGAGATCGGTCTCTTCGGAGAGACCGTTCGGGAGATCGCCAGGCGGCATCATATCCCGGTGCCCTGGAACGATTCCTTCTGCGAAAAACTCGGAAGCCTTGCCTGACTCAGGCAGAACAGCGATAGGAGGGGGAAGGGATCGCAGCCTGAATCAATGCGATCCCTTCTGAATCTGTATCTGAATCTGTATCCGACATGCCGGCATTCAGGCTGTCTTCCGTTTGCTGCATCCGCCCTGCCCAGGATACAGAAAATACGTCTGACATGTCTCTGACAGAAACACTGCCACATCTTTTGCTCGACCATGGCCTTTGCGTAGGAAAACTGCGATATGCCTTTTGCGTATTGTATTTCGACGCGCTCACGCAGTGGCATTTTCGTCTCTCTCAAAACTCTTGACACTCTCCACGGCCCCCTTCTATAATCAATTGGTCTGATGTTTTAGTGAAATGGATCTGAAAAATGACCTGAGTGAAGACCTGAGAGACGATCTGATGGAAAAGGTGACGAAACAGCTTTTGGGGGAGCAGATCGAAAAGGCGATCCTTGAGTATATCAGGGAGAATTCCCTGAAGGAGGGGGATAAGCTCCCAAGTGAGGCTGAATTATGTGAGATATTCGGGGTCAGCAGGAGCACGGTCCGGGAGGCGGTGAGAAGCCTGGTGATCAAGGGAGTGCTCGCCGTCAGGCGGGGGTCCGGGACCTTCATCCTGAGTATGCAGAAGATGCCGGATGATCCGCTTGGGATCAGTCAGATGGACGATAAATATAAGCTTGCTCTGGAACTTCTGGAAGTCCGTCTGATGATTGAGCCGGAGATTGCATTCAATGCAGCCCTTCACAGGAGTCCGGAACAGGTCGAAAAACTGTCCAGCCTCTGCGATGAGGTAGAAGAAATCTACATGAAGGGCGAGAACCACACACTGAAAGATGTGGAGTTTCATACCTGTATTGCCGCATGCAGCGGCAACCGGGTAGTCCAGAACCTGGTTCCGATCATCAACACCGCAGTGATTACCTTTGTGAACCTGACAAACAGGAAGCTGAGGGAGGAAACCATCGCCACTCATCGTGCGGTTCTGAATGCGATCCGGGATGGAGATGCTCAGGGAGCGAAATGCGCGATGATCATGCATCTGACCTATAACCGTCAGGAACTGCAGAAGCAGCTGGAGTTTCACAAAAACTCAAACTAATAGGGCGGATGCGGGATTTCATGTGTAGATCTGCCGGCGTGAGCTGCTGTGATGAATTCAATTGAGATGGCATTTGCTTAACGGAAATTTAAAAAACTATATTTTTACCATCATAAAATCCGTGGAGAATGTATATTTTCTGGTGAATGACAAAAGGGTTGAAACCTATAGATGTGAAGGTTTCAACCCTTTTGATTTGCGCCCCTGTTATATCAGGCGAGTGCCAGACGCTTCATAACGGATTTAAAACAAATTTTATGTATTTAATCATTTAAAAATCAGGTTCTATCTGAGCAATATACATATACATACATACGCATGAGCACATATATATTCATATAAATATATATGCCTGTATATGAACATCACATTTTACTATTTGTCACGAATGGACTGTTTCGTTCTTTCTGCCTACGCCCTGCTTCTGCCATCCCCGCAGCGCCCGAGACGCTGCGGGGTTTCTGCGCCTTGTCTGGAAATGCATTCTGCCTGGGTCTTTTGCCTGTCTCCTTTCATGTATCTTCTGAATCTCTTCCCCTCTTCCTCCTTTCCATACGGATTCATTCCCTGCAAGGTGTATGGGAATCCTGATTTTTTCCGGAATGAAACCATATCTACAGAAATCAATATCAGAGAAAGATTTTTGCCTGCACTCGCAGGAATGCCTCTTTTGCAGCTGCCGGCCGCAGGCACCTGAAGGCGGCGCCACGGTTTTTCATTTGTTTCAGATGAAGGCGAAGTCCCGGCCATTTCAGAGGAGCTTTTCTCATGCCCTGGATCTCCCGGAGTTACACGAGATCCATTGAGCGGGTTCTCTGAGCCTATTCTCAGAGCAGGCCTTATGGGTTTTCTCTTCATTTCTGCTTCTTTTATTCTTTTCTATATTTTTAAACCCTATATTTTGATTCTTTCACTCTTAAAATATTTACCCCTGAATTTATAAACTTCTGGAATACTGAGCTTCTGGATGCCTGCTTGTCAGGACTTCCGAAATGGACAGATCCGCATGCCTGTCTGGACTGACTCTTTGGGTGCCGAGGTCTGATCTCGGAAGAGTTTTCGGGCTGTCGATCAGCCGTGTGGCAAAATCCCGTGGGGAGCCAGCAGCTTTCTGAGGCGCACTCCCGGATGGAGGTTTGAGATTCCTGATATCAGACATCAGACAACTATAACAGGGGCTATCCCCCGCCCCCAGAGAGCAAGTGGATGTGAAAACTGTCGGCTTTCATGGTTCGACTTGGGGGATTTTTGTTAAAAACGAAAAAAGCATGTCAGACCTATTGACAGGGCTTGGTCGATGTGCTAGCTTTAAGACACAGAAACATCAGACATCTGATTTAGGCAAATATTCAAAGGAAAGGAGCGATAAACATCAGACAACATGAAGCTGAGTCGGATGCTGGTGGTTCGGATACGGAAACGCCAAAGGGAGCTGTTTTGGCCCAATGGGAGGGAGTTTGTTTCATGAGACGAGGAACGGCAGGGGAAGCCCAGCCGTCCGGCAATTAGAGAGAGAGGTAATACAGTGACAGAAGGAGTCGTTTTAAACCCAACAAGACTTGTCATTGCAGCTTTGATCGGACTCGTCATCCTGCTCGTCCTGATCATTAAGTTCAACATCCAGGCCATGATCGCCATTCTGGTCGGAGCGATCTGCATCGGCCTGATCGCCGGCATGCCGCTGGGCGACATCGTCACCGCCGTCAATGATGGTATCGGCAACACCTTGAAAGGAATCGCCCTGCTGGTCGGACTCGGATCGATGTTCGGGGCTATATTGGAGATATCAGGAGGCGCCCAGACGCTGGCCGTCACAATGGTCAACCGTTTTGGGGATGAGAAAGCCGCCTGGGCCCTTGGCATTACCGGTCTGATCATTGCTATGCCGGTGTTCTTCGACGCTGGTCTGATCATTCTGATTCCGCTGGCATTCTCGCTGGCGAAGAGGACAAAAAGATCGTCCCTGTTCTATGCGATCCCGCTTCTGGCAGGGCTCGCGGTTGGACATGCCTTCATTCCGCCGACACCGGGTCCCGTCCTTGTGGCAACCATGTTGAATGTCGATCTTGGCTGGGTTATCCTGGTAGGTATCTTTGCCGGTACAGTCGCCATGATCGTGGCAGGCCCGCTCTGGGGCAAGTTCTGCGGAAACAAGTACATGATTCCGGTTCCGGATTCTGTCGCAAAGCAGGAAGACTATGATGAGTCCAAACTGCCGAGCTTTGGCCTGATTGTCGGCATCATCCTGATCCCGCTGGTACTGATTGTTCTGGACTCCATCATGGGTGTTCTCGCTCCGGAGTCTGGTTTCGCGAAAGTCGTCGGCTTCCTTGGAGAACCGTTCGTTGCGCTGCTGATCGCGACCATCGTAGCCATGTTCGCGCTGGGAACCAAGCAGGGGTATAGCCTGAAGGAACTTGAGAAAGTCATGACCAAGTCCCTTGAACCGACTGGAATGATCCTTCTTGTCACCGCCAGCGGTGGTGTTCTCCGCTACGTCCTTCAGTACTCCGGACTTGGCGATGTGATCGGAAACGCGGTTTCCTCCATGAATCTCCCGATTGTGGTCCTGGCCTTCCTGATTGCTGTCCTGGTTCGGATCTCGGTGGGTTCCGCAACAGTCGCCATGACCATGGCTGCTGGCATCGTCGCGTCGCTCCCCGGAATCGCGGGTCTTTCTCCGCTGTACCTTGCCTGCGTGACCGCTGCGGTTGCAGGTGGCGCGACAGTCTGCTCTCACTTCAATGACTCCGGCTTCTGGCTGGTCAAGTCTCTGGTGGGGATGGATGAGAAGACAACCCTGAAGACCTGGACCATCATGGAGACGCTCGTGGGCGGCACTGGCTTCCTGGTAGCACTGCTTATTTCCTTCATCGCGGGCTGAGAGAAGGGCAGATAAGTCCTGAAGCATTCCCGGAAAAATACTGTAGGCGGGGCAGGATCCTCCTGCCCCGCCTGTCAAGATGAAAGCGGAGCATGGAGCATGGAGAAGAGGGAAGGGGCTCTATCCTTGGAAGGCCTTCTGTTTCTGAAACCCCGGCCCTGCTCTCTATAGGGTGATCAGACATAGCTGTCAGATGCATATACACGCGGCCATCAGAACCTGCTCCCTGCGCCCTTGGACGTGATATATGAAGAGGCACTGAAGATTCGCCTGCGGCAAATCTTATACCCGCGAGCGCGAGAATTTGCGACAGAATTGGCGCGAGTGGGCATATACCGGTGAAACACCGGCAAAGTTGAATGGTTTCCGGTATAAGAGCCTCTCATATAGCTGCTGCTGTTTGAATGAGAGATTGAGAGATTAAGGTAGAAGAGACAGAATCCGCTTTACATATGAAAGAGGAGAAATATGGGAGAAAACGGAAAAGAACTGAGAAGTCAGGCGCAGAGAAAGATCTCTCCGGAGCTTGATCCGCTCCGAATCGGCACCGGTTGGAAAGTGGAGGATCTCAGCAAGCCGCAGATTTACGTTGCCAGCACTGCCGGTGACAGCCACCCGGGAAGCGGACACCTTTCGATCCTGGTTGAGGAGGTTCGGAAGGGCATCCTGGAGGCGGGCGGCTATGGCGCCCGCTACTATGCGACAGATATGTGCGACGGGGAGAGTCAGGGAACGGACGGCATCAACTACTCTCTGGCGAGCCGGGAGATGATCGCAAATATGGTGGAGATCCAGGAGAATGCGACTCCCTTCGATGCCGGCGTATATCTGGCCAGCTGTGACAAGGGCATGCCTGGTATGCTGATGGGCCTCATGCGGGTCAACATCCCCGCTGTCGTAGTCCCCGGCGGGACCATGAATGCCGGACCGGAGATGCTCACACTGGAACAGCTCGGCATGTACAGCGCGCAGTATGAGCGCGGTGAGATCGATGAGAACCGCCTGAACTGGGCAAAGCATAACGCCTGCCCGAGCTGCGGAGCCTGTTCCTTTATCGGGACCGCTTCTACCATGCAGATCATGGCGGAAGCACTGGGCCTGGCGCTTCCGGGAAGCGCTCTGATGCCGGCGACCTCCCCGGACCTTCTCAGGTTTGCCAGGGAAGCCGGAAAGCGAGCGGTCGATCTGGCCGGCTGTGATGACATGCGCCCCTCTGAGATCGTGACAATGGACAGCTTTGAGAACGCCATCCTCGTGCACGCGGCGATCTCCGGCAGTACCAACTGTCTGCTGCATATCCCGGCGATCGCCCATGAACTGGGCCTTGAGATCACGGGGGATACCTTTGACCGCCTGCACCGCGGGGCACACTATCTTCTCGATGTCCGTCCGGCAGGGAGATGGCCGGCTGAGGTCTTCTACTATGCGGGCGGCGTCCCGGCGATCATGGAGGAGATCAAGGAACATCTGCACCTGAATGCCCGCACCATCACTGGGAAGACACTGGGAGAGAACCTGGAGGATCTGAAGAAGAACGGGTTCTACGAGAACTGCGCCAAATGGCTGGAAGACTTTAACAATCGCTATGGCACCCATGTGACCAAGGAAGACATCATCCGGCCCTACGACAAGGCCATCGGGACTGACGGGAGCATCGCCATCCTCCGCGGAAACCTTGCCCCGGAGGGCGCTGTGATCAAGCATACGGCCTGCCCGCCTGAGATGTACAAGGCAGTTCTTCGGGCAAGGCCCTTTGACAGCGAGGAGGAGTGCCTGAGCGCAGTCCTGAAGCATGAGGTCCAGAAGGGGGACGCGGTCTTCATCCGCTATGAGGGCCCCAAGGGGAGCGGCATGCCGGAGATGTTCTATACCTCCGAGGCCATCAGCTCTGACAAGGAACTGGGAAGATCCATCGCCCTCATCACCGACGGCAGATTCTCCGGAGCTTCCACAGGTCCGGTAATCGGACACTGCTCACCGGAGGCTATGGAGGGCGGCCCCATCGCCTTGGTTGAGGAAGGTGATCTGATTGAGATCGATGTGTTTGCCCGCAAGCTGAATATCATCGGGATCAAGGGAGAAAGAAAGACCCCGGAGGAAGTGGATGCGGTCCTTGCGGAGAGAAAAAAGAACTGGAAGAAGAGAGAGCCGAAGTACAAGGGCGGCGTTCTGCGCATTTTCAGTGAGCATGCGGCCAGCCCCATGAAGGGTGCTTACCTCGCTTTCTGATCCGCTAAGATATCAGCTCCCGGGGAGACAGGGAAATCCTGTCTCCCCGGGAGCTTTTCTGCGCCTGAAAACAGGCTTCCAGATCTGCTCTCCCAGAAACATAGAATCTGCTGCTACAGACCTTGCCCATCGAGTTTTTGAAAGCTTCAGCATCAGAGGCGCATCAGGACCAGGGATAAAACTGGAATCAGTGCCAGGGAGATAGAGTAGAGAAAGTATAAAGAGAAAAAGTATAGAGTATAAA
>CADBUA010000207.1 GCA_902797665.1 uncultured Lachnospiraceae bacterium
CCGGAGCGTATATATGCCACCGGAGTCAGGTCAGTATTGTCTGACAGAATGGTTCTTCAACCCATGACACAATTCCTGCCTCTCGAAGCGGTTTTCTATGACAGAACCGAAATCCCGCTCAGGCATTGCCTTTCATAAGCAGGTGCGGTGGCTGTAAGAAGTCAGCCATTTCTCTGTCTTTACCATCAACTCCCAGGTCGAGAGATCCCCTGGGAGTTTTATTATGTCAGATTTTTCGCCCTTCTCCGGGCAAGCCAAAATCGGCCGTTAAACGTATTAGTAGCTGACGCAGCTCCATGATACGATGTTTTTAGGGGACTCTGAAGATTTTGACTTTGATGGCCCTTTTATGGAAGCAATGCCGACAGCACAGTGAATCTGTCCGGCTTGTGCTCATAGCCGATTTACATGAAGCACCGCTTCCATATTAAATAAGCACAAAGTACATACGTTCCTGTCTTCCATGGGCGAAGATGGGCCGAACCCCCAAATGATGCCCCAGCGGGCAGAAAGTTTTCATGCAAAGCAAAACGGGAGAAAGGTGTCCCTCAACACTCCTTTCTCCCCCTCAACACAAAGCTTCCCGGAGGAAGCACGAGGTAATTATAATGTCTGGCATTCAAAACGGCAAACAGACCGGTTCTGTTCTTAATCCTGCCAATCAGGAGCCTCAGGACTTCTCTGCACTTTTCCTGTATCCAAACTTTAGCGAGCTAAAGCCATGTACGCACTGCATGCTCTGCACGGAGAAATCCGTTTGTCCTGTGGGACAGCTGCAGGAGATCGCAGATGCAGAGGCTTTCAGACAAGAGCATCGTAAGAAGAAGAAAGAGAGAGGCTGCATAAGTGCGAACAGGAATACAGAAGCTTTCAGGAGCAAGGACAAAGGCCCTTCCAAGCCTAAGACCTACGGAAAAAAGCCGTATCATCATCGCACAGAAAAGAAGTCTGTCTGCGATCCGATAAACGGAAACAGTGAACAGACAGATACGACCGTGATCAGTCAGGATACAAGCTTTTCTACGGTAACGCTTCTTCTCTTTGGGCGCAGCCACTATCCGCTCGTCCTGATGCTCCTGTGCGCGCATCTTGTGAACGATCTGCATTTCACTTCCGCAAGTGTTGCCCGGATGCTGGAAAGCAGCAGCATTCAGATCCAGGGGCTCGATCTTCAGGATACGGGGATCCCTTCTGTGTCTACGATCTCCCGTTGGGCGAAGCTCTGGAAGGACAAGGTCGAATCAAAGCTGGACCTCTCCGGCTTATTCTCTCCGGAACTTATCGATCTGGTCGCCCGCTGTCAGCGCGGTCATCATACACAGGAGTCCGATCAGCTTCAGATGCCTTCTGATCACGACGACAGAGTGAAATCTTTGACGGTAACGGACGGATCCAATCCGTTCGGCCAGGATGAGTCCGCAAAGGTCTGGTCATTCTTTGACCTCCCTTATGGCGATCTCGATCTGGATTCTCCCGTACTGGAGTCCTGCTTTGATGTTTACCGGTTCTTTATGCTCCTCATCGCCCATTTTGGTTCCTTCCGCATCCTGCGCATCGAACGCAGAGCCGGGAAACCTTTGACGATCCGTGAAGAGGCCTGACTTTCGTCACAGATATTTCACAACCGTCAGCCTTCATGATCCCAGTTTTTCCCTCAGAACCATAGAATGAAATCTGAGACAGTGGTACTGCATCCGCACAGTGCGGATGCTCTGACATTGAAAGGAGGAAGCGGGATGAATGAGAAACCGAACGAGTCAGGCACTCAGGCTGAATCGACGCCGAATGATCAGCCCAAAAAGACCGCGCCCAAATACGCTGCAACCGTGAAATCATATGATTACGAGAAAACCAACGGTTTATTCGTAACGATTCAGGCCATTGTGATCAAGGACACAGAAAGGCCATGGATTCAACGTTTTACAGGACTTGAGACCTACAGTCAGCTGGCACGTTCAAAAAACGTGATTCCGAATGCATCATCCATGGAAACACCCCTGAGCTTTGTCACTTCGTTTCTGAATACCCTCCCCTGCATTCAGAATGGGACAGGAACGTTTGTCTTTGATAAAGAGGATCTTTCCAGTTTTTTCAATGGGTATGCGGCAGACGGCAGCCGAGCGGACCGTACGATCAGCCGCTGCATCAGCAGCGTGACTGCCTTTGCCGATGAACTCAGGAAAAAGTATCCGGATCAGCTGCCTTTTTCGCATGAGGATCTTTACCAGACGGTCAGCTCCTATGGTCCGAAAGGATGCGTCCAGAAAGAGGTACCTGCATTCAAGGTCCGCACCGATGGGATTACCCGTATTTCTTTCCGCGATATCCCCCTGCGTGTCATCCCGGTCGTCCTGAATGAAGCCTGGGTTCATGATCCAATGATCTTTTTCGCATTCCTCTCCCAGTTCTGCGGGTGCCTGCGCGAAGGCGAGGTCATGAGTATGAGGGGCCAGGACAGCTGCTTCGGTCCGGGGATGATTCTTGAGATGAGCGAAGACGCATTCTCCCATGTGAAGATCGACCTGACAAAGAACTATGTGCTCCGCCCAGGCCTGAAATCACAGGGAACCATCAAGCGGTGCCGCATGGTCCCGATCATCGCGCCGTATCTGAAGGTCTTCCAGACTGCCTATGAGCATCACCTGGAGCTTCGTGAAACAATCCCCTATGACCATGAGCGCTCCCCTCTGTTCGTAGACCGCAACGGCAATGCGATGACAAAGGATGCATACCGCGCCCGCCTGAAGGTCCTGATCAAACAGCGCGTGATTCCAGCTCTTCAGTTATCGAAAGACCCAGATCTCGTGCTGTATGGCCAGAAGCTCGCCGCAAATGGTTTCTGTCCGCATCAGTTCAGGCATGCGGGTACTGTGGCGCTTGTCAATCTCGGCGCAAGCCCGCAGGAAATCCAGCACATTCGAGGTGATGCCAATCCAGAGGTCGCGCTTCACTACACCAACGATAAACAGGATCTTCTGGATACTTTCCGTAACGCTGGTGATACCCTGATCGATTTCCTCTTCAATGGTGTCTTCTCCCTCGCGAGAGATGCCCGATCATAAAGGAAAATTCTCTATGAACGCGTCAAACGACATACCTCTCTTTGCTTATGTTTCCGTTCAGGCAGTTGAGCTTCACTCACTGTACAGCGGAAATACTCGCGACCAGGCCAGACTTCTCGACTTCATGGACGAGAACCGCTGGTTCGGCGGCACGGAAACCTGGAAGGGCGGGCAGCTCCTGACCCAGGAATGCGAGAAGTTCTATGCCGCGCTCCCGCTGTGGCTGAAAGCCTTTGGAAAAGCGCCCGATGAGAAGATTTCCATCCTTCTGGATGAATACGAATCGGACTATCCGGAGACTGTTCAGGGGTGCAGAAAGTACCTGGATGCAGAAAACGCCTGGAAAAGTCCGGCCTCGCTCCTGGCTGCCGACCATCTGATCTATGCCGCGAAGGAAGGAAACAGGGAACTGACCGCCTTCCGGGAAGAGGATCTTCGGCTCCTCCTGATCTCAGCTTCAGAAAGGATCGGTCCCGCGGCCTTTGCATCTCTTGACGGCATGCTCAGGTGCATGATGCCTGCTCTTATCAGGAACTGGTCGTATTCCCTTGATCATGTGCATTTCCTGCCGGAAGACATCAGTGCCTACCCGCCCAACGTATACACCGGATTTGCCTGGTTTCTCTTCAATGAGGATTCATGGAAGAGAAACCAGCTCCTGGAGAAGGCGATGGATGATCCTGCTTATGCCCGGCGCTGGCTCTTTGTCTCCATGACATATGTCTGTGCCCTCCGGGGAACCGACCTTACTGCACTTCCCGCGCCGACATTCACCGAACCGGCCCCAGTGGCTGCCCGAAGGATCCTGGACAGTGCGGACAGGGACCATGAAGCAGAGAAGCTCTCCGAAAAGTGGGAACGTGAGCTCCGCCTTCTCTCGCTGAAGCCCTCCAAGACGGCCCGATTCTCGAACGTGCCCAGCCTGAAGATCTTTATCCCGAAAAAGCTTCGCGCTCCGATCGGCGTGATCCTGGCGATTTCCCTGCTTCACATGGATACACCTGAGACCCCGCTGATGATCAGCGGCTTCCCTGTCCCCTACATGAGGAACTTCTTCGGTCAGGAGGCCGTAGACCTTCTGCAGGGGCGGGACTTCTCCATCAGACGCGCGACAAAATCCTTCCTGCAGGGGATCCAGTGGGCAGCCGCCTGCGAGAAGAACTCCCTCCAGGGCTACCTCCTCGCTTCTCTCGCAAGAAGCCACAAGGGCGGCTACCAGACGCTCCCGGAGAGCACTGACATCTACCTCAAAGATGCCGCTTTCGCAGGCTACTCTCCTGATTTCGCACTCCGCCACATGCTGGAACGTGGGACTTTCAGCTGGATCACCTCTATCCTTTTGGAATCCTTCGACAGCAAGACTTTCCATTCCATCACAGTCCAGGGACAGACGGAAGCGATCCTCGCCGTAGGACTGAAGCCTGCAGAACTGGAGGCAGCGGCCCGATACTCCGCAGAGATGTCCGCCCAGAGCTCCCAGGCCGTGTCCCGTCTGTTTCAGAGTGCGGGAACGCTGTCTGAACGTCTCAAAAGCGCTATGGACACCATTGCCGGCGATCATATCCAGCAGCGCTGTGAGGGCAGCCACTGTCTCCTCAGCGCTGTCGAAGAACCCTGTGCCTTTGCAGATCGGACTTCCTGCGTGGGATGCAGGTATGAGATCTGTGGTGCTGCTGTCCTCCACTCGCTGTTAAAAGAATACATCTCACTCCATGAAAGCATCCGGAAGCTTTCAGGGCCGGATGACGCTGCGGAAAAGGCCAGACTCAAAGCGATCGCGTCAAAGGGCCTGCTTCCGGTCCTCACTGCTTTCATCAGGACCTGGGAGACACTGTATCCCGGGTCGGATACCAGCGTTTTCACAAGGCTGATCAATAAATGTGTAGATCTTCTGAAAAAAGAGAAAGGATGATCCTATGAATTACATTGTACGGACAGAGCACATAGAGACAGGGCTTACAATCCGCCTCACTATTGATGATTATGATACATGCATTGCACATGGAAAAAAGAACCTTGAACGTTTCAGGGAGCGCGGAATCCTGAAGGAGGGAACATTCGAAGATCCCTGCTGGGTACTCGATGACGGCAAAGGCACCGTCAGAGTCAGTTTTCAGATCGATGACAGCGCTTACAAAGCAGGAGCCGGAACCTGGAGCGGAGTTGGAAAGGAAACCTTTGTTTCAGCGGGAAAGGCTGTCACCGCGCTTCAGCTGGGAACTCTCTCTCTGAGCAGCATCCAGGCTCTCGGCAGAGAATTCAGGGAAGTGGGCATTCTTAAGGCGGAAGAGCTCAGGCAGAAGCAGTTCTCCTTGCAGGTCATCTCCACTCTGGCAGTCCTTCCGAACGAGCCCCCTGAACGAACCCGGCTTCTGGAAGATCTGGACTGTCCTGTGTTTCGGGATGGGATCACAAAGGGACCGCGGGCGCTTGCGTCTCTCAGCACTCTCCTCCGCTATGATACAGCGCTTCAGGGCTTCTGGGAGACGGCTTCTGATTCGGAGAAGGTCGAGGCCTTTCCCTTCTGGCTCAATTGGAACCTGACAGCCATTCTTCCTCTCCGCCCTACGGAATTCCTTCTGCTCCCCCGGGACTGCATCCACGGAGAAGCAGGCCGCTGCACCCTCGACGTTCGCAGGACGAAGTTGAAGAAACATAAGGGGACTGTGACCTACAGCGTCTCCGGAGACTACAAGATCTGTACGTACAGTATTCCGGATGATCTGGCTGACTCGGTCCTCTGGTATATCAGGCATTCTCTCCCCGGTTCTTATGGGTCGGAGGAGTATCTTCTGGGTAATGGAACATATCTTTCCTATCCTGCCATGAGGGCAGGGCTCAGGAACTTCATTGAGACCCGGCTTGGCCTCCCGGAGCTCGCAAATGAGATCCGGCTCGGGGACACCCGACATCTCGCCATGATCGGCCTGATCAACAGCGGCGGATCACCCAGTCTGTGCAAGGCGCTGGCTGATCATGACTCCATCAATCAGTCCAGCTACTACTACAGCAACCTGCCAACGCTCCTCAAAAGCTCAGTTCTTCACTATCAGCTGTCCGGGAAAGACATGAACCTTGCCTTCAGTCAGGCCCGTGCCGTACCGGAGGGTGTTAAGACACACGCTGTGCCGATGGGCAGATGCGATGCAATGGAGGTGGCAGACGGTGATATCACCGAATGTCTCCGGAACTGCGCTCCCGATCATCACCTCGGGGATTGCTGCGGCTGCGTCCATTTCTATCCGGATGCCAGACACCTGACCAACGTCAGCATAAACAAGTCCGATACAGCATGCTTCGACCGCTGCCTTCTGATCGAGATGATCGAACAGCTGCGCTCCGGACGAGGTGCCAGTACACGAATCAGCCAGATGCTGGAGAGGCTCAGCAAGGAATGTTCTCGTTCCTTTGCTGCAGCTGTGGAAGAAGACGGAGGAATCTGAATCATGGCACGCCCCAGCAAATATCCTGACGAACTGCTCGTCGGATATGTCGACCTTGCCTATGAATCCAGTCATGGGAATGTCAAGGCTTTGACCTGCAGCAAGTTCTCCGCCATTTCTGGCCAGCACGGAGGAGAGATGATCGCGGAGCATATCTTCCGCCGGTGCAAAGCGGTCCAGGAAAAAGTCCGCCAGCTGAAGGAACTGAATGAAAAAATGTCACCTGATCCGGATAACCCAATCCCCATCTACCAGACGGTGCCGCTCGACCAGATCCTGAAAAACTGTGCAAGCGCTCAGACAGACGCCCTGATGGCGAAGCTGGCTCCTTTCTCAAGCTCCAGGAAGGAGTACTACGATGCAATGGTGAAGTACCACCAGGAGAATCAGCAGTTGAAAAAACAGCTCCTGGAAAAGGAACTCGAACTGTCCACTCTGCGCAGCAGAAAGATGGAAATGGAAAAAGACCTGAAGGCTGAACATACGAAGAGCAGAGAACTTCTTCAGCTAATCGATAAATATTTGTACAAGGAGGCAGCAGCCATGCTCGTCACCGACAGTCTTCGCAGAGAGATCGTGCCAGAGGCCCACCTGAATCCCAAAGCGGCTTCTGCACTGACGAAACCCCTCATTCCGGGAGAAAAATGTGATGGTTTGACCTCGTTCGATGATCAAGATGAGGACCTGATGGCTGATCTTGCTGCTCTGGGTGCCTCAGCGGGAGGTAACAGGAATGTCTGATAGTTCAAAAGACGAACAATCCTTCGTTTCAGTAAAAGAACGGTTTCCTGCTCTTGCCCTGGAGTGGGATACCGCTGCCAATGGGGACCTGACTCCAGAGAATACATCATACGGCAGCAACAGAAGGGTCTCCTGGATCTGCCCAACCTGCGCTCAGCATTATACAGCCGCTGTAGCCTCCAGAACAATAAGCAGAAGCGGGTGTCCCTACTGTGCCGGAAAAAAGCCAATCCATGGCGTAAACAGCCTGGCCGCCCGCTATCCGTCTATTGCCGAGGAATGGCACCCTGAAAGAAACACCCCCCTGACAGCCGATGATGTCAAACCCATGAGCGGACGTCTTGTCTGGTGGTACTGCAATGAAGGACATCAGTGGCCAGCCACGATCTCGTCTCGTGTCAACGGCAGCAAATGCCCTGTATGTGCCGGTGTCCGTCACCGTACCAGAATCGTTTAAAAAGAATCAGAAGCATAACCACGCACACGCAAGTGAATGATCTGATTTATAAATAATTCTTCCATCTGTTCTTTCAAATCCTGTACATATGCTGTACATACTATGTATGTACAGCATTTCAAAAACAGTACCAGTACACGACCTGGCAGCCAGCGGTTTTCCCTGTCAGCCGCCGCTGCCGGGTCAGTGAGAATCGTACATATATGATATGTACAAGATATGTACGCATCCTTTTCAGATAAGGCAGAGTAAACCACATTCAAAAGATACATACGCTATACATACGTTATACATTCTGTATATAAGAGCTTTATCCTCTTTTTATTAATGGATTATTAGCTTATAATACATTAGAAAGGTTTACAATACACTAATAATGAAGAATAAAAAACACGTGACATTCTCCCTGACAGACGAAGCGCACAGGAGGCTTCGTGAATATGCGGAAAGAGTCAATCAAAACGCCAGCACACTCATCGGCGAATGGATCCTTGAAAAAACCGGTACTGGCCTGATCGTTCACGATTCCTCAAAGGAACTGAAGCTGATCGGACTTCGAGCGGACACCTACTTTCATCTGGAGCAATGGGCGGAAGAACACCATACAACCGCTACACAGGCTGTGACAGATTGGATCTGGAAGCAGAAAGTACACAAAAGCGAGATTCCCGGTCAGCAATACCTGACTCTGTGATCTGAATTCACAGATATTGCCTATATAGATATAATACTGCACATGTATTTAACATATATACTATATAGATGTAATACTTCACAAATAACAAAAGGAATATCAAGAAGCAATGGCAAAAAATGTGCAGATTTCTGAAAATCTTTTCCTTACGATGGTATCTTATGTTATAGACCATCAGGATCCGCAGGATGAAAGATACAAATACATCCATACCGAAGTCGTCATCAAAATCCACGCTCTGGCATCTCGACAGATGTATACCCAGTATAAGACTGCTCTCACAGAAGAAGACCGCTTGCAGGCACTGGACAGATATCTCAAACATAGCGGACGCCGCGGGTTTCAGGAGTCGGGGGGAAAGGCATAGAGTCTATTAATTAAATTACATTTTCTTTTTATTAATATATAAAGTAGTTATTATAACTACACAATGAAAAAATATAAACAATAATTATTTGTTCTTTATATCTCTTTTCTGAACCTCTATGACACCATATACAAAGTATACAGGCCGGTACACCGGCCTGTAAATGATAGAGGACAGACCGGTATTCACCGGTCTGTGTTTTATGTGATTAATATCATTATTATTTTATATTAATAAACATATGCATTCACAATCAGATCCTTACAAAATGACTTTCACTTTTCTCATGACTTCTGACATAATTCTTTTCAGAAAATGTCGTGTTCATGACAAAAAGGGTCGATTTTAATCTTCGTTTTTTTGAAGCCACCACTTTGAGGTGACAGAATGGCTTTTTAACTTACTTTTAAAAAAACAAGATTTAATTATGTGATTTTCGATGAATCGCAAGATTTAGGCGGGAGCAAAGAAGCATTTGCTAAGCTTTTATATAATTC
>CADBUA010000208.1 GCA_902797665.1 uncultured Lachnospiraceae bacterium
AGGGGAGAGGGCAGCGCGGATGAAGAGGGAGTGGAGAGTCATCTACACGTTTCCAACAACGACGGATGCGATTTATATGGAGCATGTCTGTAAAATGAACAGCCTGCCCGGGCGTATGATTCCGACTCCAACCCAGATCACAGCCGGATGCGGCCTTGCCTGGAGCGCTCCGATCGAGGAGCGGGAGCGCCTGAGCCGGGAGGCGGAGAGCTCAGGGATCCGGATTGACGGGATTTACAGGCTGGAGCTCTAGCGTGAAAAGACTTTTCGAAACTGTCCAGTCCGCTTTGCGAACTGGCTGCGCAGAAGCTGCTGATACAGAGCAGAAAAGGCCGGGCGCATATTCAATGCGGGCGCAGGCGTCTGCGTCCGGCTCGACTCTTCAGGCGTATGCGCCTTGTCTGCGACCCATGGTCAGCAGAGAGGAAGGAGGAAGAAAAAGATGGTCAGGCTGAATGAAATCGGGAAGCAGTGTCCGATTCCTGTGATCGAGACCAAAAAGGTGATTGAGAACCTGGAAGAGGGGGAGCTTGTGGAGGTTCTCGTCGACAACGAAATCGCGTCCCAGAACCTGAGAAAGTTCGCGGAGCAGAGAGGATATGAGTACGCATGCGAGCTGATTTCAGATCATGAATACAGGGTGAAGCTGACCGTCACGGAGCGCGCGAAATTGCGGCTGATGGGCGGGGAAAGGAGCGCGAACGAGAAGATCAGGGAGATCAAGGATTGCGGGATTCCATCCGGGAAGGCAGGGAAAAAAAGCTTCATTGTCGTGATCTCCTCCGACAGCATGGGCGAGGGGGAAAAGGAACTGGGAAAGATTCTTCTCAAGGGATTTCTCTATGCCCTGGCCAGGAAGGAGGATGTGCCCAGGAAGGTGATTTTCTACAACGGCGGTGCAAAGCTCAGCTGTGAGGGATCGGATTCTCTGGAGGACCTTCTGGAGCTTCAGAAGAATGGCTGTGAGATCCTGACCTGCGGCACCTGTCTGAAGTTCCAGGGCCTGGAAGACCATCTTCAGGTGGGCGGCGTCACAAATATGTACGACATCACAGAGGCTCTGACCGGAGAGGATATCGTGGTCAAGCCCTGCTGAATCGGGGAGCTCCTGATCGCTGCCCCTGATGGCTGATGGGAATTATCTTCAAATCTCCATGCGCACAGCTATTTTGCCTGGAAGATCTGTGACTGCCCAGTCCGCTTTGCGCACTTTGCGCTGAGCGTGAGAACACAGCATAGAACGGGAAGAACGGGCCCACATTTCATGCGGCGATTTTCGTAAACCTGATCGCCCGGGTCTGCTGGGGAGGATTGTTATGGCAGAGCAGTTAGAATTCTGCAGGGGAGGGGGATGCGCGGCGAAGCTGGGGCCGGACATTCTGGAAAGGGTTCTGTCCCGCCTTCCCAGAACAAAACAGGATCCGGCTCTTCTGGTTGGGTTTGAGAACAGTGATGATGCTGCTGTGTACCAGCTGAGCCCGGATCTGGCATTTGTTCAGACACTGGATTTCTTTCCGCCGATGATTGACGATCCTTACCTCTTCGGACAGGTGGCAGCTGCCAACGCGATGTCGGATATCTGGGCCATGGGAGGGCGGCCGGTCACGGCACTGAACATCGTCTGTTTTCCCCAGGGGTGGGATCTGAATATTCTGGGGCGGATGATGCAGGGAGGTGCTGAGAAAGTGGCGGAGGCAGGGGCATCCCTCTGCGGCGGCCACTCGATCAGCGATGTGGATATCAAGTATGGGCTCTCGGTCACAGGACTCATCAACCCGAAGAAGATCCTGAAAAATGTAGGCGCGAAGGCGGGGGACCGCCTCCTCCTCACAAAGCCTCTGGGTACCGGGATTGTGTGCACCGCGGGGCGGGTGAAAGCAGCGGATCCCCGGTCCATGGATGAGGTTATTGACTCCATGACCACCCTGAACATGGGGGCGGCGGAGGTCCTCTCCAGGTATGAGGTTCACGCCTGCACAGATGTGACAGGCTTCTCCCTTCTGGGCCATCTCTCGGAGATGCTCGGAAAGGGCGGCCTTGGCGCTGTGGTGCACCTTGGCTCTGTTCCCTGTTTTTACCATGTACCGGAGTATGTGGAGGATGACTTTTTCATCACGGCCAATGGGCAGAGGAACCGGAACCATCTGGGGGACCGGGTCGTATTCCGGAAGGCGGCCTTCTGGCAGGAGGAGCTTCTCTTTGACCCGCAGACCTCCGGCGGCCTTCTGGCAGCTCTTCCGAATGAGACAGCGGATATGGCCCTGGCGGATATCCGGAAGCTCGGACTTTCAGGATCTCTGATCGGGGAGCTGACGGACCATACAGACAGAATCCTGGTGATGGAATGATCTACTTTGACAGTGCGGCGACCTCCTACTACAGGCCGCCCTGCGTAAAGATGGCGGTGGCGGAGGCCATTGACTCCTTTGGCAATCCCTCCCGGGGCGCCCATGGCGCTTCCCTTTCCGCGGACCGCTGCATGTTTGAGACAAGGCTTCTTCTTACGGAGCTTTTTCATGGGCCTTCCCCCTTCCGCACGGCATTTTCAATGAATGCCACCGGGGCACTCAACACGGCGATTTTCGGGATGGATCTCCATGGGGGAGATCACCTGATCATCTCTCCCGTGGAGCACAATTCCGTACTCCGCCCGGCATACCGCCTCCGGGAAAAGGGCGTGGATGTACGCATGAGCAGCCTGGATGAGAGAGGCGTCTTTGACCCGGTAAGCTTTGAAAGGATTCTGAAAGAGATCCGGGAGCGGGACAGTACGGGGCGGATCGTCTCCTGCCTCTCCCATGGAAGCAACGTCACGGGAAATGTGCTGCCGGTTCACAGGCTTTCAGAGATCTGCCGGAATTATGAGGCAATCCTCATTCTGGACGCGGCTCAGACTGCGGGAATCCTGCCGATCGACATGGAGAAGGATGGCATCGATGTGCTCTGCTTCTCCGGACACAAGGGCCTTCTGGGGCCCCAGGGGACCGGAGGATTGATGATCCGGGAGGGACTGGAGCTCTCTGAATCTATGACGGGAGGATCGGGCGTTCAGACCTTTCTCAGGACCATGCCAAAGGAGATGCCTGCGCACCTCGAGGCAGGAACCCAGAATGCCCATTCCATCGCGGGACTGCGGGCAGCTCTTCAGTATGCAGATGGAAGGAGAGCGGACTTTCGAAGAAAGGAGGAGGCGCTTCGGAAGATGTTCCTGGAAGGTTTAAGCTTCCTGGGGAGAAAGACGAAGATCACGATCTACGGGGATCAGGAGGCGCCAGAGCACTTGCCGACGGTTTCCTTCAATCTCGGGGATCTGGAAGCGGCTGAAGTCTCGGACGCGCTCTGGCAGGAGCATGAGATCGCGGTCAGAGCCGGCGGGCACTGCGCCCCGCTCCTCCACGCGTTCTTCGGTACAGAGCAGCGCGGGATTGTTCGGGTCTCCTTCTGCCACGAGAACACGGAGGAGCAGATAAAAGCTCTTCTCACGGATCTCGAGGAGATCGCTTCCGGCCGGGAACTCTGACAGAAAAAGGAAGGGGAGGCTTTTGAGCGGAAAGCGGCGGGAGCTCTGTTTCCTGCCAGAAATCGCGAAAGCCCGGCCTCCCGGATCAGGCTGATTCCTTTGTCTTTTCTTGACCCGTCTCCCTTTGTCCACTAATATGAGGATGGTTTCTTTTTAACACATACCTCAGGGACAGGATCAGCCAGCGCGATGCAGCGGGAGTCCCTTGCTTAAGCGGGCAGAAGAGAGACAGAATGGAAGATTTGGAGCGGAGTATCTTTTGTCTTTTTGGGGATGCGCATGCGCACGCATCTGGAAAGGAAATGGAATGAAAAAGCTGTGGCTGAGTGTGCTGCTGCCATTGACAATGGTATCTTCTGTGCTGGGAGCGGAGACAGAAACAGAAGATATGCAAAGGGCCTGGACGATTGCGGTAGAGAAGGACGGAGAGGCCAGATATGGGCACTTTGCGGAGTATCTGGATGCTTATTATCATGTCACTTTTGACGGGGAGATATCCCTCAATGATTTCAATGACGCCCTGACCGCCCTGGGGGTGGAGTCTGTGGAGGATGAGGGCAGCTTCACCCTCGGCGACGCGGCGGAAGGAATTGTCAGCCTGGCCGGGATGAAGGAGCTGGCGCTCACTTACATCAACGCGGACGCGCCGGACAAGGCTGAAAAGAAGCTTGAGGCTCTGGGGATTTCGCCCGGGGAGCTGGAGCAGCAGGATCTTCCCTATATCGCTGCGGCAATGGACCTGGGGTTTCTGGATGAGGAAGACGATCTGACAGGCCCCCTCAGCGGGGAGATAGCGGAAAAGCTCTTCTACCTCTCCGCAGAAGCGGGAGGCCTGGCAAGGCGCTACATCGGGAGGATCAGTGATCCCGACATCCTGGAGGCCGTCCGTCAGACGCTGTCTTCGGACATTCTCTTTGATGAGAAATCGCTGACTGAGGTGGGGGAGGCGATTGTCCTCGCAGGCGCGACCAGCGGCTTCGGCCTGAAGATGGAAGGCTGTAATGCCAGGTTTCTGGATGAATACACCATCAAGTACAGCCACAGCGATTACGCCCACGCAACCCAGCTGATCGCGCTTCTGAGAAGTGAGGGCCTGGACGGCTATGTTCAGATCGAGCCCAAGATCTCCGTCTACGAGTACATGATTGACTGGGGAGAGCCGGGAGCGCCGACGCCTACCTACAAGGTCCTGGAAGTCAAGGACGGCCGCTATCTCTGCTACGCGGTGGAGTACGATCTGATGCTGGAGTTTGACAGCATCGAAGAGAAGAAGGCCTTCCACGGGCTTGTCGAGCGTTATGCCAAGAAATACGACGAGTCGGTGGATGCGGACGGTAACGTGATCGAAAAGCTTCTGCTTGAATCCTGGTGGCAGCCGCTTTACAGCTCCAATACGGAAGTGGAAGGCTTTGAGAATCTCATCGACAACGTGGTTTACGATGAGGACGGACTCTTCTCCATTCATTCCTTCAGCCTCCCGGAGAACAAGGAGATGGTTCAGGAAGTGATCAGGAAGGTCAATGCGGATCTGAAAGCAGAGGCTGTTGAGATCTACGTGAACCCGGCGTTCTATCGTTATATCTCCGGAAGCGATTATCAATAAAGAAGGGGAAAACTCTGAGACCTGACAGACACATATTTTCGAGAGAGGAAGACAGCATGAAAGCAATCAGAAAGATCGCCGCGATGACAGCGGCAGCGATGACCGTTGGCGCGTTGACAGCAGGCTGGATGAGTGCCTCCACCCTCGGGGCGGAGACCGAGGCAGAGAAGGCAGGGGCCTTCTCCGCCTGGACGGAAGGAGCGGCCTCTTTGGACGCCCTCACCTCCTTTATGGAGGACATTACCGATGAGAATTCTGAGAACTATATTCCGGTGGAGGACCGGATCGCCACCTTCGATTTTGACGGAACCCTTTACGGGGAGCTTGCGCCCAACTACTTTGAGTACATGATGCTTTATCACCGGATCATGGATGATCCGAGCTACACCCCGACCGCCAGCCAGATCGCCGTGGCGGAGGAAATCGCGGACAATACCGTGAATGGCACCTCCTATGACCATCTCCCCATCTCCCATGCCAAAGCGGCGGCTGAAGCCTATGCCGGTATGACAATGGAGGAGTTCGACGCCTATGTCAAAGAATACGCAAAGACAGAAGTAGATGGCTTTGACAACATCACTTACGCGGAGTTCTACTATCAGCCCATGATTCAGGTGATCGAATATCTGCAGGAAAATGACTTCACCGTGTACATCGTTACAGGGTCTGACCGCTTCCTGAGCCGCTCCATCGCGGATGGGGTGCTCGACATCGCCAGCAACAATGTGATCGGCATGGATGTGAGCCTGGTGGCGACCGGGCAGGAATACGTGGATGGTCTTGATTATGTCTTCTCTCCGGAAGACCAGCTGGTCCGCGGTGATCAGCTGCTCATCAAGAACCTGAAGACCAATAAGGTGACAGCGATTGCCCGGGAGATTGGCAAGAAGCCGGTTCTCGCGTTTGGAAACAGCAGCGGTGACACCAGCATGCTGACTTACACCATCAGCGACAATCCTTACAGGTCTGAGAGCTTCATGCTGGTGGCTGATGACGCGGAACGGGACTACGCGAATCTTGAGAAGGCGAATGGTCTCGCGGAAAAGTGGGAGAGCATGGGCTACCATGTCATCTCCATGAAAAATGATTTTGCTTTGATTTACAAAGAAGGCGCTGTAAAGAACCCGGAGAAGGCTGTGATTTTTGATGCCTATAAGACTTCGGAAGATTCAGAAGACGCTGCCTGAATGGCTATGGCGGGCAGGGGATGAGAAGCGTTCCCTGCCCCGTACCTGGAAAGGAGCCTGCGACTTTCCAGGTACGATTTCAGAATCCTGCACGCAGGCAGGAAACATGATGGGGGCTGGGAGTGCTGGAGAGTCAGAAGGCTCCATAGGGGAAGAAGAATCCATGATAATTCATACGACAAATGAGAATGGAAGCATGACCATTATGCTGGAAGGACGCCTTGACACTGTGAGCGCGGCGCAGCTTGAAGAGACACTGATGGAAAAGATCGGAGATGCCGTCCATCTGACCTTTGACTTTTCCAAACTGGAGTATCTTTCCTCAGCTGGGCTTCGGCTGCTGATTGCCGCGGAGAAGACCATGGAAGAGAAGTCAGGAAGCATGGTGATACGAAATATCAATTCGACAATCAAGGATATCTTTGATGTCACAGGATTCTCGGACATCCTGACAATAGAGTGATCGAGTGATCCATCAGCCAGAGGGAGGGAGAAAAAAGATGAGTGAAGAGAACAGGGGAGCCGTAAAATCCGCGGTATATACGCAGTTTACAGACGGCGACGAAAAAGTGCTCTCCGGGATAGAGGCATTTGCGAAAGAAGCCGGCCTGAATGAGCAGGGAGCTCAGCGCTTCCGC
The DNA here is from genome assembly GCA_902797665.1 of uncultured Lachnospiraceae bacterium. Lineage (GTDB taxonomy): Bacteria > Bacillota > Clostridia > Lachnospirales > Lachnospiraceae > Porcincola. The sequence continues at coordinate 6,949 of CADBUA010000208.1, forward strand.
CTTCTGGCGGAGGAACTGATCGGTATGACAGGCGTGCTGCTGGCACCGGCGAAGAGCAGCCTCTGGGCAGAGAAGGACAGCGGCCTGAGCCTGATCTATACGGCCAAAGCACCGGTGGGAAATACTGTCCGCACGATTCTGGTTTCTTCCTCCAGCAGCGGGAAAAACCAGGCCTTTCAGGGGATGACCGGCAAGATCCGGGACGTACTGGATCGGATTGGGGCCAGCCTGGAAAGGAGCCCGATTCAGATGGCATCATCCGAACAGATGGCTGGGATGCCCATCAGTTTAGCCCCCGGTTATTTCTTTGACAGCAAGGGAAATCCGCAGTGGTCCAGCAGGCGCTATCTCGAGGAGCTTAACCAGGAAGATCGGGCGGAAGCCTGGGACCGCCTGGAGCTGTCCCTTCTGACCCGTCTGTCTTCAGATCTGGAAGTGGCGGTCACAACTTCCTCTGTCCGGATTATCGTCCGTGCCTCCCTCTTCCCGGAGAAATGAGCCTGTGGGGTCCGCGTCAGACTGGCGAAATATACCCGCGAGCGCGAGTATTTGCGACGAAACTGGCGCGAGCGGGCATATACCGGTGAAACCCTGGCAGAGTCGGGTATAGAAAGAACAAAGGCAGGCCTGAAGCCTGCCTTTTTTGACGTATTCTCTTTCACTTCTGCCTTTGCCTTTGTTCTATATTTTCACGCTCAGCGCAGGATGCGCAAAGCTGGCTGGACAGTTATCATTTTTCTTTCCCGTTCGTCTCCGGGGGCCGTTCCACCAGCACCTTCTCGACTCTCCGGCCGTCCGGATCCATGACAAGAACGGTCACCTTCAGGCCCTGGAACGCGAAGCTGTCCTTCTCATGGGGGAAGGTTCCGAAGCGTTCCACCGTCCAGCCACCCACGGTCTTGCTCTCACAGGGGAAATCATCCTCCCGGATGTGGAAAAGCTCAAGAAAGTCTGTGATGGACATATCTCCGTCCAACTCGTACTCCTGTTCACTCCGCTTGATGATCTCCGGCTCAAAGCTGTCGGTCTCATCCCAGATCTCACCAACGATCTGTTCGAGGACATCTTCCATGGAGACAACCCCCAGCGTTCCTCCGTATTCGTCGGAGACGACAGCCAGGTGCTGCTTTTCCTTTCGAAGCAGGTCCAGCACATCCGGAAGCTTGGTGGTCTTGTAGACAAAGCAGGGTTTCATCAGCAGCGAACGGATGTCCACCTTTCGGTCCTCAGTCATAGCCTTGAGGAAGTGGTTCAGGTAGAGGATGCCGATCACGTTGTCGATGGTGCCCTCGTAGACCGGCATGCGGCTGTGGTGGGAACTCTCAATGGAAAGAAGGATCTTCTCCCAGTCATCCTCAATGTCGATGGCTTCCACATCCACGCGGGCGGTCATGACCGCCGCGGCTGAGGTAGTGGGAAAGTCCAGGGCCGCGTGCACAAGCTCGGACTCCTTGGAATCCAGGACGTCTTCGTCCTCGGCTGTGTCGATCAGGCTCTGAAGCTCCCGGACCGGCTCTTCCTCCTCCTCCCCTTTCCCGGGCAGGAGGGAGCAGATCAGGTTGACCAGAAACACCACGAGCTTCACCAATGGCTTCAGGATGATCATGAGCCCTGTGATGATGTAGGCGTAGCTCAGAGCCAGGCGGTTGGCATTCTTCTTGGACACGATCTTCGGGATCGTCTCCCCAAAGATGATGACAAAGACTGTGATGAGCAGGGTTCCGGCCCAGGTATTTCTGCTGCTCCCTGTCAAAAGCAGGATCAGGACAGAGGTCAGGGAAGAGGAAGCGATGTTGACCAGGTTGTTGCCGATCAGGATCGCACCCAGCGCGTCATCGAACTTCTCCGTGATGCGAAAGGCCAATGATGCCTTCCGGGCCGTCTTTTTGGAGGAATCCTCCATCAGGTTCTCCAGGCGCATGGTGTTGCAGGAGGAGTATGCCATTTCCGAGGAGGAGAAGAAGGAGGAAAGCATGAGGCAGAAGACAATTCCGACAAGAATCAGAAACAGCTGTGTGTTCATTTGATTTCCTCCGGCTTGTCAGAGGCTCCTTTATCCTTCTCGATCTCCGGGCAGGGGAATTCGGAAAGCTTTTCGCCCTCCCGGCCTTTCTTTTTACTGTCTTTTTTCATATCGATATCGGGGCTGATACCCCGTGTCTCCCGGAATTCTCCTTTCGAAGGCAGACTCTTCAGAGAGCGGCTGCCTTTTTCGTCCTCCTGCGGCAGGATCACGATCCGGAGCTTCCGGATTCGGTTGTGCTCCATGGAGATGACGGTGACCTTCAGATTGTAGTAGTTGAAGGTGTCCCCGGGATGAGGGATCATGGTGAACTGCTCGTAGGCCCACTCGCCGGCAAGCTTGTTCACGAGGTTTTCGTGCTCTTCCGGATCTTCAAAATCCATTTCGTCGAAGGCGTCCCCGACAGACTCCTCGGCGTCAATCAGGAAGGACCCATCCTTCATCTTTACCACTGGCAGTTCCATCACATCATCTTCGTCCCAGATCTCTCCGACCAGTTCTTCGAGAATGTTTTCGACGGTGACGATTCCCAGTGTACCGCCATAGTTGTCAGTCACGATGGCCATGTTCATACGCCGCCTCGAAAGAGCTGCCAGGACCTCGTCAATCTTGGCGCTCTGGTGCACGAAAAGCGGCTGCTGCAGGATGGACCGCAGATCTGTATTCTCCCCATTCCTGAGATAGGCTTTCAAAAAACGACGGATCTGCAGAATCCCGATAATGTTGTCGATGCTGCCCTCATAGACCGGGAGACGGCTGTGGTTCTCCTCCTTGACTTTCACGAGGATATCCGTGAGGCTGTTGGAGATATCGATGGCGGCGATGTCCACGCGGGGAGTCAGGATGCTTTCCGCGGTCACATCCCCGAACTGGAGGGCGGACGTGAGCAGATCTCCCTGATCCTCGGGGAGGCGGCCCTCCTCGGTCATGTCGTCGATGATATCGTGCAGTTCGTCCTCTGTCACGGAGGCTTCCTCACCATCCTCTGTCAGCCGGGCTGCCGCCTGGCCGATCTTCGCCAGGGGGATGGAGAGCGGGCGGAAAGCTTTCATCAGGAAGGTGAGGAAGGAGGCACACAGAAGAGCCAGCTTCTCGGGATACTTCTTGGCAATGCTCTTGGGAAGCATCTCTCCCGCGAAAAACACGACCAGGGTCGTGAGGACCGTGCTGACAGAGACCGCGCTGACGCCCCATCGGGCTGTTACGAGGACCGTGACGATCGAGGCCACCGAGATGTGCACGATGTTCGTGCCGATCAGGATCGTGGTGATGGCGAGATCCAGGTTGTCAATGATCGCTAACGCGCGCTTTGCTTTCGGATTGCCTTCATCCGCGAGCGCCTTGATCTTGGGCCGGGATGCTGCAGCAAAACTGGTCTCAGCAACCGCAAAATAAGCGGCTAAAAGGAGCAGCACGATCGTGATGATCCAGGATAAGGGGCTGCCATTATCCATAACGGATGTTTTATCCTCCCTCTCGTTTCATAAGTTTTCGAATGCAGCGATTCTGTTCTCTTATTTCAGCCTTTCCTGGCATGCGCTGCGTCTGGAGAGCCTGAAAGCCCTTAAACTTGAACAGTTTAACAGATAGTATAGCGTGAAGGAGAGAAAAGCGTCAAATAGCTTTGGGTCATTGAAAGGCTGAAAATGGCCTTGTCAGAGACACAGCTTCAGCATTGAAAGCAAGAAGCGTGAGGAATCTGGGGAAAGCAGATTATCTCTGGATATGTCAGGAAGCGGGAGAATCTGAGAAAAGACACGTAAAAGAGGGCATAATAAAACCGGATAAAAGGCATAAAAGTATTTATAAAGAATGCTATATGTTCAGACAAATATGAATGAATAATTGAAAGCGCTGATGAAACATCAAAAACGGATTGAGAGTAAAAGCCATTAGCGAGTCTTCTATGAAAGACATCGGAAGAGACGGAGAGGAGAAAGAGAGGAGAAAGAGAGGAGAAAGAGAGGGAAGGAGAAGGGAATAGAGAAGAGAAAGGGAAGGAGAAGGAGAAGGGAAGGAAAAGGAAAAGGGAAAGGGAAGGGGAGGAAAAGGGAAGGAGAGAGAAAAAGGGCGGTTGTCTGCCGGTCCATTCTGGATCAATTCATCCATTTCTGAACGGGCAATGAAAGTCTGA
>CADBUA010000209.1 GCA_902797665.1 uncultured Lachnospiraceae bacterium
CCTCGCTTGCCAGCCACATGCAGCACTGATTCGCGCTTTCCTCTTCCGAACGATCGAAATGATCTTCCCTCCAATGATAGCACAAATCCGAACAGCGCGGGCCCTCAGCGGCAAAAGGCAGGGAAGCAAAGATTTCCGGCTCCCTGCTTCCTGCTACTTACCTGCTCGCTTACGACTTCTGCTTTATGCAAAGCTGTAAAGCCTGCATTCTGGGTGGCGAAGTTTCTGTTTTGATCGGACATGATCTACTCCTTTATGTTTTCGTAAGAAGTCCCTAATCATATCCTCCGGCAGATGGGATTGAACCCGCCTATGCGGAAGTGTATAATTCAAATCGCTTGAATAAGGATTATGCTTCACCCCTGGGTGGAGGATGGAACGGAGCTTGCGAGGCTCCGTTTTGTTTTTTCAGGAACTTAAGCCTGCGTTATTGTTTTAATATCTTTCACATGTTTATCGCATAAAAAAATATTTATCTATACTGAAAGACCAAAAAAGAGGCTCCGGTGACTCCGGAACCCTCATTCTGAATAATGGCATCAGATATACGCTGAAAGAAGAATCGCTTGAGCCATCAAATAGCTGACATTGTAATCCGGCTTTCCGGGGCTGAAGTCGCCTGATCAATTTTCTGAAAGTCCTCAGATCAGGATCAGGGAGCTGCACTCTTTCTCCCAGCTATCTGAAGGCGCATGCAGGATGGCGCAGTATGCGCCGGGCGTGCGCATACAGAATATACCCGCGGGCGTTAGAATCTGCGGCAGAATTGGCGCGAGCGGGCATATACCGGTGAGACACCTGGCAAATAAGAATGCTTCCCGGTATAAAAGGATGTGTGCGGCTTTTCTGCGACGGCAGGAGCCTGCGCCGTCCCCGTACCTATGCCTTATACCCTATACCTTATAGCTCCCAGGCGCCTGCATCTGGACAGCCAGCTCTTTTCAGGCCCGGCAGACACTGAATTTATCGGGTCTGCGGGTTTTTCCGAGGATAAAGATGAGTCAAACACAAGATATCGATGCGCAGTACAGGAAGATGACAGAGACACCTGTCTCAAGACTGATCCTGTCCCTGGCCATTCCCACGATCACTTCCATGCTCGTGACCAACATCTACAACACCGGAGACACCTACTTTGTCAGCCGGCTGGGAACCTCCGCCTCCGGAGCGGTCGGCATCGTGTTCTCCCTGATGGCCTTCTACCAGGCAGTCGGCTTCATGTGCGGGCAGGGAAGCGGAAGCTTCGTCTCCCGTATGCTGGGAAACAAGAAAGCCGGGGACGCATCCATATATGCCAGCACAGGCTTTCTTGCCGCCTTCTGCCTGGGTGCTCTGATCTCTCTCTTTGGCTTCCTTTTCATGAACCCCTTCCTCCGGCTTCTCGGGAGCACCGGAACCATCCTCCCCTATGCCAGACAGTACGGGATCTGGATCTTCCTGGCCGGGCCCTTCCTCTCCTCGAGCTGCGTCCTCAACAACCTCCTGCGTTATGAGGGGAAAGCAGTGTATGCCATGGTCGGCCTGACCACCGGCGGGATCCTGAACCTGATTGGCGATCCCATTTTCATGTTTGGGCTGAAGCTTGGGGTCACAGGTGCCGGGATCTCCACCGCCCTGTCCCAGCTGATCAGCTTCGGGATCCTTCTCTACATGGTGAAGTCCGGGAAGACCAGCAGCAGCATCCATCTGAGGCTCTTCCAGCCCGGATTCCTCCTTCCGATTTTCTCCCTCGGCTTCCCGTCTCTGATCCGCCAGGGCCTGGGCGCCCTCTCCACAATCCTTCTGAATCAGCAGGCAAAGCCTTACGGAGACGCGGCCATCGCCGCCATGAGCATCACCGCCAGAATCATCTTCTTTGTCGCCTCCGTCGCCATTGGCATTGGCCAGGGGATGCAGCCGGTCGCGGCCTTCAACTACGGGGCCGGGAAGAAAAAACGTGTCAGAGAAGGTTTCAACTTCACTGCCCTCTCGGGGACGGTCCTTCTCTCCGGAATCGCACTCCTTTGCATGCTCTTTTCCGTCCCGATCATCCAGTGGTTTCGGGATGATCCTAAAGTCATCGCCGTCGGAGCGGCCGCTCTCCGCTGGCAGAGTATCTCCTGCCTGACTTCGTCCTTTTCCATCGCCTCCAACATGCTCTTTCAGAGCACAGGGCACAGCAGGCAGGCGTCGATCCTGGCCCTTCTGAAAAATGGGATCCTCTTCATTCCCCTGATCCTGCTTCTGCCTTCCTTCCTGGGCGTCACAGGCATTGAGCTGGCCCAGCCTCTGGCGGATCTCATCACCGCCCTGCTCACCATCCCCGTCGTCATGCCCTTCCTGAGAAGCCTTTCGATGGATGAGGGGGATGAGGGAGAGAACGGTGCAAAACAGAGGGCATAAGCTGGCGTGGACATGCAGATAAGGAGGAACGAGGATCAGAGATAGAGAACTGTCCAGTCAGATTTTCGTTCTTGATGGAAAAGGCATAAAAGCGCTATGCAAATCGTAAAGACATGTCGTGGAATAATGCTCTATACGTTTGATACAGACTGTTGTATCCTGCCAGTTCATTCCTTTTCCAGCAAGAAGCCTCCAGCCTGCAGAGTCCTGGATCCTGGATTGGATTGGACTGGACTGACCCTTTTTTAGCACAGAAAAGCCGGGACGCTGATCCCGGCTTTTCTGTGTTTTACGATCCCAGGCAGCATTCGGGTTTGCGATGCTTCATCGCTATAGCCCGCTCGTGCCCCTTTCTTCGCAGATTTTCATGTTCGCGGATATATTTTTTCTCACCAGACGTCATCGTAGGTGAGCATCTGAATTTCTTCTTCTTCCACGTATTCTCTGAGCTCTCTGCTCACCGTCAGCTCCAGATCCTGGGTTCTCGGGATCTGCAGGGAGGACATGCGCAGGATGGCTGCATCCAGATAGCCCGGATGGCAGATGAAGAAATCCGCCTCCCCCTCCCCCAGATGGAACTGCATGGTCCGAATGGCGTTCATCGGTTCATAGTTCGGCTTCATGCTCTCCATGTGCAGATAGAGCATGGAGCGCCCAAAAGGAACCGGCGCGTCCGGGTTCATCTCCAGGTAGCGAAGGCCATGGCGCTCCGCGACCATCTGAAGGCCCTTGTTAAAGTTCTGGCTGCGGACCGCGTGGCCTTCAAAATAGTGGGGATCCTCCCCGACAAGCTCCCGGAAGCGGGCAAGCTGTGCCTCGATCTCCAGAATGACCTCATCCAGATTGACCAGGTCCTCTTCTGTGCTTCGATACACCTTGGAAGTCTTGAAGAAACCATCCTCCGTGGTGAGGCTCGGAATCTTCTCCGGGTCGCTTAAGGGTCTTCCCGCGGAGATGTTGGTGTGAAGCCCCCAGCAGAGCTTCCTGCCCGACAGGAGCTTCACTCCATGCTCGGAAGCCTCCATGTTTGTCATCACGCCCACCGTCCGGATCAGTCCATCCCGCACGCTCTTCTCAATCCCCAGGTTGACGCCCTCTGAGAACCCCAGGTCATCTGCCCGCAGAATCAATCGCTTGACTGCTTTTCTTGCATTCATTGCCGCATTTCCCTCCTGATCTCTGTCTGTTCTCTGTCTGTTCCCTGCTAAGCTGCTATGCCGGGAACTGCCAGGCTCTGCCAGCTGCTGGATCGGTATCTATCGCTTGAGCCCTTTTCACGGGTTTTCACGCTCTCCGCTATAACCATTATCGCATTTGCAGCAGCTATCAGCAAGTTCAAAGATAAGATTTCATCAAGACTAATTCAGCGCTAAATAACATTAAAGCAAAACAGAATCAATGACAATCAATATTTAAGAATGGCCGAATCAGAATTGATGCGCTACTGAAGCAGCATTTACATTCTGTCCTGATTTCCTGTTTCTGTGTCTGCTCTCACATCGCAGACCTGCCCATCCCATACAGGCATGTCTCTGTCATGGACGCATGATCTGCCTCAGTTTCCGACAGGAAGCAGGCTCAGGCGGATGGCCGCTGCGCTGAAGTTCCCTGCTCCGTGCCAGATCACTTTTCCATCGAGAACTTCAATGTCCCCCGGAGATTGGGAGAAGATCTCCTCCATCTGATAGCTGCCGGCTTTCCCTTCTTCTGCCCTTCCTGAAAACCCCGTCTCAGGGCCCTGCAGGGGGATTTCGATCTGATCCGGGATCTCCCCCTCAAAGGTGTGGATGATGACATAGGCTTCTCTCCGGTCTCTCGTGTACCGGAAGACCCCCTGCCAGCCCTCTGGATGACGCATGGACCGCCCCCATTCAGCATAAAGAATCGACTGGCCATCCTGAATGACAGGGACAATCCTCCGGTAGAAGGCCATCCCGCCTTCTATGATCTTCCACTGTTCCTCTGAGAGCTCTGTCACATCGCCGGAGAGGCACATCCTGCCGAGGAAGGTGCTGATCACCGACCAGGCGATCCGCTCCAGAGAGTCGTTCTTTCGGATCACACACCAGATCTGGCTCTGCCGGGGCAGAATCGCGCGGTGCAGGCAGGCGGCAATGATCGGAATCTCCGGACATTCGTGGGCGTCTGAGAAGGAGCCCATGGAACTCCTCTTCATGTAGCCTGGCTCCAGGCGGTGGCCGCCGGACGCGCAGTTCTCAATAATGAGATCCGGGATTTCCTCCCGCATCTTCTCAAAAAAGCGGTAGCTCTCAATCATGTTCCGGCGGAGCTTCTCCCCCTCAGACTCGCATCCGTCCGCCCCAAAACCATACTCATCGTTGTAGTCGATCTTCACATAGTCAAAGCCGTACTTCTTCAGGGTCCCGATCACCCGCTCCGACAGATAGTCCCGTGTCCAGGGATCTGTCAGGTCAAAAAAGCGCCGCCTGTCTGTCGTGAGGGTCTGCCCATCCCGCATGAGAAAATGGCGGTTTTCTTTGTAAACATCGGATTCTTCCCCGGCGCACTCCGGCTCAAACCACAGTCCGGCTTTCATCCCCGCGGCATGAATCATGTCCACGGTCTTTTTCAAGCCTCCCGGGAACAGGGTCTCTGATATCTCGTAGTCTCCCATGCTGACATCCCAGCGCACCCCATCCTTCCGGAACCAGCCGCAGTCGATGACAAAGTATTCAAAGCCTTTCCCCTGAATCTTCTCAAGAATCCGGGCAATGTTCTCATGGGAAGGATCTCCCCAGGTGGTGCAGTACTCATTGAAGAGGATCGGCAGGCTCTTCTCAGATTCCGGAAGCCTGTCGATACTCTCGAGCATGGCATCGGTAAGGCGCCGCGTCAGGACGTCGATGGAGTCCGTGTGGGCCACTGTGACAATCGCCTCCGGCGTCGTGAAGCTCTCCCCGGGGGCAATGGTCTTCATCCAGTGTCCGAACTCCCGGTCCGCGATCCCGCCGGACAGAGAGAGGGCATCATCCCGCTTGTAAATCTCCATCTGCCAGGAGGAAGGCGTCTCCAGGAAAGCTCCCCAGAAGACATGGTTTTTCCGATCCTCGAGCGCGGCGAAAGGAAAAAAGCGGTTGACCGGCATGGATCCCACCACACCGAAGCGTTCGCAGCGGACGCCCTCCCTGGCCCAGGAAGTCTCAAGGCCAAGTTCCTCGATCTTCTGGCTCTCCAGCCGCCCCTCCTGACTCCAGCCTCCCCGGAGCCTGTGAAGGACCAAAGCGCCTGTGCCATCGCCCGGAAGAAAAGGAGAGATCCCCTGAAGAGAAAAGCTCTCCAGCATCTCCAGGGAGACTGGAGAGGCACTTTCATTTTGAAAAGAGACAGAGATCCGCATGTAGTCTGTCCCCCTCCTGTAGCGCAGATGATGGCAGGCGGAATACCCCCGCGCGTCCCTGAGGAAGGTGCGGATCTCCAGCTCCCCGTCTTCCCCGGTCAGAACCTTCTGCTTCTCATAGATCATTGCCCGGACGCTCTGCCCCTCCCTCAGGGTCTGGCCCATGGAGTAAGCCCCATTGTAGACATCCCCGGCCAGCTTCAGCTGGACTAAACCGTCAACCGCTTCTGTCCGCTCGATCTCAGAAGTCTGGATCCCACCGTGAATAACAGGATAAAGCGTCAGGCCTGTTTTCCCGGTCTCGTCCTTCTCATAAACCGCTGTCATATCACCCAGCGCATAAGCCCCAATCAAATCTCTCATTTTAATTCCCCTCTCATCCCGGGAGAACGATCCCAGGATCCAGAAATAAAGCCTCACAGAGCCATCCCGCTCCGCCAGAATCATGAAGCTTTCAGAGCATTTTCGGTCAGGCTGCCCTCCCTCACTGTATGCAGCTCTCCAGTCGCAAGCTCCTTCAGGCATTCAGCCGGGCTGAGGCTCCTGTCGCCGCATTCAATGTACGCCCGGCCTTTGTTTTTGAAATGTCGCTTGGCAACAAGCGGCCAAAACGGACTGGACAATTACCATTATTTTACATCAGGCCCCCTGAATGTATAAACCCCGGGAAAAGGAAGAGAGCGAAAGAGCAGAGAAGAAAACTGCCTTGCCAAAAACAAAGAAAAACCCGGCCGCCTCCAAAAAGGGGGCTGCCGGGTATCCGAATCACAGACGCCTGAATCTTCTATCTTCCACCCGCTCACGCCTGGGGGAAGAGCTGCCTGGAACAAAAGCTGTTCACTTTCTGCTTTGGCATCCTGAACATCTCCGGATGCTCCTTTTCTTTTCTGGAGCGGCGGGCAAGCGCCAGCACGCCCAGCAGGAAGGCAAGGACCATTACGCCATCAAATACGCAGACACCGATCCGCCATGTGGACATCTTATAGTGGACCTTTGCTCCCGGGACGGCACGATTGAACAGGGCCGAATTGACCACTGTGTAAAGGGTGTTTTTGGCAGCTGTCCGAAGAGCCATCACACCGGTCGGCGTATCCAGAGAGGTATAGACACCAGGGCTCAGGGTCAGATCCAGCATGTGCTGATCTGTTCCAGCCCGAACCATCCGGTTGACTGCCACATCGAAAAAGGCGCAATTGCCCTGGTCATAGTCTGTGACCACATATCCATGGTAACCCCATTCACCTCTGAGCACACTTGTCAAAAGGTTATAGTCATAGGCTGAGTAAAGTCCGCCGATTCCTGCCCAGCCGCTGCACATCATCGCGTCGCAG
>CADBUA010000210.1 GCA_902797665.1 uncultured Lachnospiraceae bacterium
ATATGGATAAACAGAGATCAAAAAAAGACATAAACAGACAAAAGAATGAATCCTTGAAAGGGACAAACAGGGGATCGAGTCGGAAATCCTCCGATGGATCTTCATATGGTGGCAGATGGGGCGCTGCAGAGGCTGGGCGCGGCGTGAAAGACGCTACACGTCCTTTTTCAGGGCAGGCAAGCTCACCTGGCGAATCGATTCGGTTTTCCAGATCAGGCTCTGGAGATACTGCGGAGCAAACCAGAAAAATCCTGGAGAAGGCCGGGCTCAGCCCAAGAAAGCGCTTTGGGCAGAACTTTCTGATCGATGAGGGCGTTCTTGACGGGATCGTCGCGGCATCCGGAGTTGGCCCTTTAGATGTGGTCCTGGAAATCGGTCCCGGGATCGGGACGCTGACGCGGCGTCTCGCCGCGTCAGCAGGAAAGGTTCTGGCGGTGGAGATCGACCGGGATCTCTCTGAAGTTCTGAGGGAGACCCTCGCCGAGTTTTCGAATGTTCGCGTGATCAACCAGGACGTTTTGAAGGTGGATCTGCGTGCACTGGCGGAAGAGCATCAGGCGGGAACTTCCAGAGAGCATCCTCTGAAGATCACAGCCAACCTGCCTTACTACATCACGACACCGATTCTGATGGGGATCTTCCGGCAGAAGCTGCCAGCTTCCCGGATCACGGTCATGGTCCAGAAAGAGGTCGCCGAGCGGATGCAGGCGCAGCAGGGGAGCAAAGCCTATGGAGCACTTTCATTGGCGGTCCAGTACTACTCAAAGGCAGAGATTGTCCTGGAGGTTCCTCCGGAGTCTTTCTATCCCCGGCCCAAGGTGTCAAGCGCTGTGATTTCCCTCGATGTCTATGAAAAGCCCAGGGTCTCTGTTCCGGATGAAAAGCTCCTCTTTGACCTGATCTCAGCCGCGTTCAGCCAGAGGCGAAAGACCCTGGTAAATGCGCTGGGGAATGCTTCCAACATCCCTGTCGAGAAGGAGGAGGTCGAGGAAGCCCTCAGGAAGATGGATCTTCCACTCCAGGTCCGTGGGGAGGCATTGTCCCTCGAAGAGTATGCGAAGCTGACAAGACTTCTGCATACAGAGGGACAAAACGATCCTGATGCCATGACGGAATAATTGAATGATCTTGATATCATGACGGCATAAATTGAAATTTGAAGATATAAAACGATAAGCATGCAGCAGCCTGGTGTTTAAGGAGAGAGAAGCAATGGGAAGAATCTTTAACCTGGATAATCCATTCATGCGGGGCCTGAGCCGTATGGCTGACCTGATGATCCTGAATCTTCTGTTCATCGTGACCAGCATCCCGATTTTCACGATCGGTGCAGGGATCACCGCTATGAACTATGTCTGTCTGAAGATGAAGGAAGAGGAGGAAGGCTATACCTGGAAGAACTACTTCAAGTCCTTCAAACTCAATTTCAGGCAGGCGACCATCGAGTGGCTGATCATGATGCTCTTCGGCGCGATTCTGTTCGTGGAGTTTCTGGCTTTCCGGACCAGCTCCGGAGGCATCTACACCCTGATGAAGGTCTTTATCTACGCGGGGATTGTGCTGTGGATCATGCTTGAGGACTGGCTTTTTGCGCTCCAGTCACGCTTCTATAATACGGTCTGGGGAACGATCCGGAATGCGGTCCTTCTGATCTTTGCCAAGGCGCCCATTTCCATTGCGATGGTTCTGATCCTGGGAGCTGAGTTCTGGTTTGCGACGAGATCCACCACGATCTTCTCCTATGCCATCCTTTACTTGATCCTTTTCGCCTTCGCGGTGCAGACATATATCAATTCCCAGTTTATCTATCCGGTTCTGAAATCCATGATGCCGGAGGAGAAAGGACCTGCCTCTGACAGTGAGTTCCAGGTCAACGAAGACGTAGCCTTCGAGGCGCTCAACTATGAGGCGGTAGAGAAGAAGGAGGAAGAAGGCAGCCTGGATGAGATTGATTCTTCATCCTTGAAGACAGATCACACTTCCTCGAATGAAGAAGAATGAAATCAGAAGGACGAAAAATAGAAAAACACATGATGAAAGTGTAAATCATAGAGGGGAAAATGATAAAAGTATAAGTATTGAAAGAACGAGAATCGCAGAGGCCTGAAGCAGTGAAGCCTGAATGTTTTATGAGTCTGGGGGATAATTGACAGGGAAAAGAATCACTTCCTATAATGGGGTGCTTTATGGAAAAAGTCAGGAAGCATTCTGGAAGGGGATTCTTTCGATATCTGTAGATTTGCAGAGGCTTTGTGATCCCCTTCGGACTGTTGTTCTGTGCTTCGTATATTTTTTACAGCTGTTTTTTGAGTGGATTGCATCATGCATGCTGCATGATGATGCGAGAATCTCAGAGAGTGGAAAGGCAGGGCTTCCCCTGCCTTTTGATGAAACTGACAACAGCCCCAGAGGGGCTATGAGTAGGGGCGACTGACGAGAAAGGCGCTCCGGGAGGGAAAAGATGCTGTATGATAAGGTAAACACCGACCTGAACTTTGTGGACCGCGAGAAGGCGGTCAATGAGTTCTGGAAGAAAGAGAACATCTTCCAAAAAAGCATGGAGATCCGGGAGGGAGCTCCCTACTATACGTTCTACGATGGGCCGCCCACGGCCAATGGAAAGCCCCACATCGGGCACGTCCTGACGCGCGTGATCAAAGACATGATCCCCCGCTATCACGTGATGAAGGGGGAGTATGTGCCCCGCAAGGCAGGATGGGATACCCACGGCCTTCCGGTGGAGCTGGGCGTTGAGAAACAGCTGGGACTGAACGGGAAGGAACAGATTGAAGCGTACGGCATGGAGCCGTTCATCAGGAAGTGTAAGGAGAGTGTCTGGGAGTACAAGGGCATGTGGGAGGATTTCTCCGACACGGTCGGCTTCTGGGCAGACATGGAGAATCCTTATGTGACCTACTATGATGACTACATCGAGTCTGAGTGGTGGGCCCTCAAGGAGATCTCCAGAAAGGGTCTCCTTTACAAGGGCTTCAAGGTGGTTCCCTACTGCCCGAGGTGCGGGACTCCGCTCTCGGCCCAGGAGGTCGCTCAGGGCTATAAGCTCGTCAAGGAACGCTCCGCGATCGTGCGCTTCAAGGCGCTCGATGAGGAGGATGTCTATTACCTTGCCTGGACAACAACGCCCTGGACCCTTCCGAGCAACCTGGCTCTCTGCGTGAATCCGGAGGAGAGCTATGTGAAGGTGAAGGCTGCCGATGGCTATACCTATATCCTGGCGGAAGCCCTGGCGGATAAGGTTCTTGGAAGGCTGTCAGACAGGGAGACCGCAGCTGAGGTCTCCAAGGAGTACTTCGAGAAAAAGGCGGAAGCTTCTCAAAAGGCGGAGGCTCTCTTTGATGAGGCCATTTCCAGGGCAGATTCCTCCGCCCGCGGGCGGGCGGAGGCTGCCGCGATGGCGGCAGGCTTTGAGCTTTCTGAGGTTGACAAGGCCATCGAAGGCGCGAAAAAAGCAGAGGAGAAGGGCGGAGAGGCCCTCTCTGAGGACGAGGTCCTTGAGAAGTTTGTGAAATCCGCGAGAAGAGCGGCAGCAAAGAAGGCAGCAGGAGCGGTGGACTTTGACGCTTCTGCCTACGGGAGATCTGGTCTTCCAGAGGGGAAGGCCTATGAGGTCCTTTCGTCCTATAAGGGCACGGATCTTGAGAAGAGACCCTACAAGCCGCTTTTTGCCTGCGCTGGCGCCGCGGCTGCGAAAGCTCATAAGCAGGCCCACTATGTCACCTGCGACGGCTATGTCACCATGACAGACGGTACCGGAATCGTCCACATCGCGCCGGCCTTCGGTGAGGATGATGGACGGATCGGCCGGAGCTATGACCTCCCCTTCGTCCAGTTTGTCGACGGAGCCGGAAATATGACGAAGGAGACACCCTATGCGGGCGTTTTCGTCAAGAAGGCAGATCCGATGATCCTCCGGGATCTGGAGGAGAACGGAACGCTCTACGATGCTCCGAAGTTTGAGCATGAGTACCCGCACTGCTGGCGCTGTGATACGCCACTGATCTACTATGCCCGGGAGTCCTGGTTCATCAAGATGACAGCGGTCAGGGAGGAGCTTCTCCGGAACAACGATACAGTCAACTGGATTCCGCCGTCCATCGGCAAGGGCCGTTTTGGCGACTGGCTGGAGAACGTGCAGGACTGGGGAATCTCCCGGAACCGCTACTGGGGTACGCCGCTCCCGGTCTGGGAATGCGAGGAGTGTGGAGAGAGGATCACGATCGGGTCCAGACAGGAACTGAGAGAATACTCCGGGCGGGAGGATGCGCTCACGGTGGAGCTTCATCGGCCTTACATCGATGAGTTTGTCTGCAGCTGCCCTAAGTGCGGAAAGTCCATGCACCGGGTGCCGGAGGTCATCGACTGCTGGTTTGACTCCGGGGCTATGCCTTTTGCCCAGCACCACTATCCTTTCGAGAACCAGGAGATTTTCAGACAGCAGTTCCCGGCGGCCTTCATCTCGGAGGCGGTGGATCAGACGAGAGGGTGGTTCTACAGCCTGATGGCGGAGTCCACGATCCTCTTCGGGTGTTCGCCCTACCAGAACGTCATTGTTCTGGGACTTGTTCTGGATGGAAATGGGCAGAAAATGTCCAAGTCGAAGGGGAACGCGGTGGATCCCTTTGAAGCCCTTCAGAAACACGGCGCGGATGCGATTCGCTGGTACTTTTATGTGAACTCGGCACCCTGGCTCCCGAACCGCTTCCACGACAAGGCGGTCCAGGAGGGACAGAGGAAGTTCCTGGGGACTCTCTGGAATACCTACGCCTTCTATGTTCTTTACGCGAACATCGACAACTTCTCCCCGGCGGACCATCTGGATCAGATGGGTCGCAGGAAGGAGGAACTTCCGGTCATGGACCGCTGGCTCCTGTCCCGGATGAACACCATGATCCGGGATGTGGACAAGGATCTGGGAGCCTATAAGATTCCGGAGGCGGCACGCGCCTTAGAGGGCTTTGTCGATGATATGTCCAACTGGTATGTGCGCCGCTGCCGCGACAGGTTCTGGGCCCATGGCATGGAGGAGGATAAGGTCTCTGCCTACCTGACTCTGTATGAGTCCCTGAAGAACCTCTGCCTCTGCGCGGCGCCGATGATCCCCTTCATGACAGAGGAGATCTACCAGAACATCGTCCGCAGAGTGGAGAAAAACGCTCCAGAGTCAATTCACCTCTGTGACTTCCCGAAATGCGACAGCTCGATGATCGATGTGGAACTCGAGGAGGCCATGGGAGAGGCTCTCTCCATCGTTGTCATGGGACGCGCGGCCCGGAACGACGCGAACATCAAGAACCGCCAGCCGCTGGCACAGATGTTTGTCAAGGCACCTGAGTCCCTGCCTCAGTACTTTGAGGATATCATCACGGATGAGCTGAACGTGAAGAAGATCAGCTTTACCGATGACGTCCGCGCCTTCACGAGCTACAGCTTCAAACCACAGCTTCGAACCGTGGGTCCGAAGTATGGAAAGTGTCTGGGCGGGATCCGGAAGTACCTCTCCTCTGTCGATGGGAACGAAGCGATGGACGAACTGAAGTCAAAGGGGTCCCTCACCTTTGATGTCAATGGGACAGAGGTTATTCTGACCGAGGACGATCTTCTGATCGACGTGGCTCAGAAGGAGGGCTTTGTGAGCCAGCAGAGCGGCAGCCTCACAGTTGTCCTGGACACGAACCTGACGCCGGAGCTGATCGAGGAAGGCTTTGTCAGGGAGCTGGTGTCCAAGATCCAGACCATGCGCAAGGAAGCCGGATTTGAGGTTCAGGATCGCATCGAAGTCTTTGAGGATGGAAACGAGAAGATTGCCAGCCTCATGAAGAAGTTTGAGGAAAGCCTCCAGAAGGAAGTGCTCGCCCTGTCCATCACAGTTGGGGCCCTTGACGGTTACACGAAGGAGTGGACGGTCAACGGGGAGAAGGTCTCCCTGGGCGTGAAAAAGGTTGAGGAAGGCTGAGAAGACTGAGAAGCATGGGAAAAGCAGGGAACAGGCAAGCTGAAGAAAGCCTGGGCCGTGCAAAGGATATCTGGACGGACGCTGGGAAACTGATAGAGTCCGAAGAGAGAAAGGCCTGAATGCACAGGATGGGAAACTGCACAGGGTGGCAGTAAAAATCTTATCGTTATTTGCTGCTTATCCCCATCAGTCTGATGCGCTTTTTTGCCAGACCGCAGTGCCAGACTGCTTTGCCAGACCGTTTTGACAGTCAGCTGTGACAGACAGCTCTGGCTGATAGTTCTGGCAGTCAGCTATGGCAGATAGTTCTGGCAGTCAGCTATGGCAGATAGTTCTGGCAGTCAGCTGTGACAGACAGCATTGACAGACAAAAGTGACAGATCGTTGAGATAGAGAATTGGCCCCAGCATGCGCTGGGGCCAATTCTCTATCTCTCAGAAGCCACCTAAAAGGGGCTCCTCGATTCCGATGTCCGAACGCCTGACTTTGATCTGCGAACGATAGATCCCGGACTTTGGTACCTGTCTTGCCGCAAGCTCCTATCTATGTTTGTACCTGCCCAGTTGCAAGCTCCTTTCCAGGATTTTTACTGCTCAGACATCGGAAACGACCGTTCGTAGGAAGCATCTTGAAGACTTTGTCAGGGATCACTATGATAAGAATGACAGCGAATGAGTGCTGAACCTGTGAAGGAAATGGAGTGAATTCCACATGAAAAGCTGACAGGCGAAAAGAGAAGCATGAATAATCGTTAGCAAAATGAACAATATAACTATGAAGACAGATCCCAGATCTGCATAAATGCTTCACAAAATGAAGTAGATAATGGTAAAAAAGGTAGTAAAAGTAAAGAACTTGCGCGCGATCAATGGGGGCGCAGGCTTCTGCGCCCGGCCTTGTACCTGGAAAAGAGCCTGCAAGTGGACAGGGACAAAACAGTCAGGCAGGAGCTGAAAATCTGAGCACTCTGTCTTGCGGAGGAATTCGGATTTTCGGTATAATAGTTTCAGGAACGTGCTTAGATTTTGCAGCTTGATATTGCAGAAACCTATTTGAAGCATCTGAAAGTGTCAGAGATACATTGTCAGAAAGGGCTGGTCCGTATCGAGAGGGGGGACCTAAAAAAGGTACTGTGCTCTTTTGCGGAATAAGGTCCGGATTTATCAGAGTTGAAGGAGGGGTTATTATGAAGAAATCTGACCAGCACAGCGCCCTTACGGCGTTTTCACAAGGTTTGTTTTCCGGCATCCTGATCTTGCTTCTCTCTGCCCTTGCTCTCTCCAACCCGGCATATGCGGCGAATCTTTCGCTGAGTAGAACATCACTGACCCTTGTCTACAAGACGGGGAATGATCTGTCTGGCTATGGGACTCTGAAGGTGAATGGCACAAGTGCCTCCCCAAGCTGGACATCATCTGATAACACAGTAGCTGTGGTAAGAAAGACCTCTGGAAGCTATGCCAGGGTGTGGCCGAAGCGGGAGGGTACCTGCACAATCACGGCCAGTGTGAACGGAAGAAAGCTGAGATGCCGGGTGACGGTGGTTTCCAAAGACGCAGGGATGTCTGTCCCGGCAAAGAAAAGGATCCCCTCCGCTCCCATGTTCAGCACTGCGGGTGTGAAAGAATACACCTTTACGGACACAATCATCAACGGCAGCAAAAAGGACGGGGATTATGTCTGGAAGGTCTGCAGCGGAGATGAACCGAAGATCATCCATCTGCGCGGTCACATCTACCTCAACTGGGAAGGCAATGACAAGATCATGAAGATCGGCAGCAACACGATGATCGATGCTGTGGGAGCCACGGTCACGACCAGTATGGGCGTGATCATGACAAATCTTCAAGGCGGGATGGCAGATGGCGGAAACTACGACGCGGCAGAGAATATCCAGGTGATCGGTGGTTCCTGGGGATATGAAGGAGGATCTCTGAATACCTCGTCCTCCATGTTTCAGTTTGTCCACTGCTCGAATCTGCTTTTCCGGAACCTGACCATCCGGGCCAACAACAAGGCTCAGGCAATTGAAATTGTCGCATGCAAAAATGTCTGGATCGAGAAATGCACAATCAGCGGCTCCGGAGCGAACTCCTCCCTGAAACAGTGCCCGCAGGTTCAGATCGATGTCGCGAACAGAAAGACGGTCTCAGATCTTCGGAATTATCAGAATGGCCATGCCTGCAGGAATGTCTATATCAGCGGGAATAGAATCAGCGGGGAGCGCGGTCTCGCAATCAGTTTTGACAAGGTGGAATCTGCGGATTACCACAGAAATGTCGTAATCCAGAACAATCAGCTGACCGGTTCGACAGCGGAAGGCCTTATGGTCGCGAACACCGTGGGACTTGACATCGAAGGAAATCAGGTGATGACAAGAAGCACAGAGCTGACCGGGGAGAACAGCTATAGGTCGATCGCACTCCATGTAGCACTGGAATCGTGGGCACCTCCGGCAGATCTGTCCACAGCGTGGACCCTTGTGCGGGGAAATACGGCCTATGGAGGAAGATCCGCTATTACAGTTTATCCGAATGTTGGAAAGTTCGGGAGCGTTGCGGTTATAGGGAACAGGGCTTTCTATAAAGGCCAGAAGGCTCTTGCGATCCATGTGGGAAAATCCGTAAGGAGGAAGGTTTCCGATAACACGATTGAGAAGTGGGGATATTGACGGGAGAGAATTGGGAGAAGTCCTGATTCTAAAGGCAAGGAGAGGCAAAGCCAGGTAAGATAAGGCAAGGTAGGGTAGGAATTGATCCAGGACTCGAATGAAAACGTGGGAGTTCTCTGAAGTTTTCGAAAGAGGCAGGAGAAGGAGGACTGGATCAGTTCTGCCTGCCTGAAGCGGTAGACTTTGTATGTCCGCCCTGCTTTTAGCACTTGATGGAATATATGAGCGCAAAGAAGAACCATATTTGAAAAACATATATACCATCATGCATATAAAATACATGCCTCAGATTTATATATAGACAGAAAAGAATGAAACTTCATACACCACACACCGTACAGGATACATAATCCTTAGCATAACATATATCACGTATCATACAGCGCACCATGCAGCATAGTATAATACAGTATACAATATAGTATATAATATAGTGCAATAATATAATACATAAAAGGATTGAGACAGCAAAAAAGCCGTGTGAGAATCTCACACGGCTTGTTGTCATTCAAAAGCATCAATCAGAAACTCACGGAGCTTTGATTGCACCGGTCGGACATGCATCAGCGCAGGTTCCGCACTCAAGACATGCATCCGCATCGATTTCGTACTTGCCGTCGCCCTCATGGATTGCGTCTGCGGGGCACTCAGCTGCACATGTTCCACAAGCAACACATTCGTCTGTGATTACGTATGCCATACTGTTCCTCCTTCTATGAACTGGTTTGAAGGCCTCTCGGACCTTTCCATCATTCTAATACCTGACATTGTTTTGTACAAGTGAAAATTTTTTCATGTGTATCCCTGGCCCTGGCGCATCTTCTGCTCCAGGGGGGAGCTGATTACCTGCGCATAGATCTGGGCCGGAATGGATGATGCCTGGCAGTTATACCGGGAACCATTCGAATTTGCCAGGTGTTTCACCGGTATATGCCCGCTCGCGAAAGTCTGTCGTAAATTCACACGCTTGCGGGTATATCTCTAAGCAGAACCTGCGGAAG
>CADBUA010000211.1 GCA_902797665.1 uncultured Lachnospiraceae bacterium
TGTTCCTTCTTTTCGTAATTCAGGACAAGAAAAGGCCAAATCAGGTGAGCGCGAAACTTTTATTTTTTTCCTATTCTCCTCACGCCTCAAACCCCTTTTGTTTATTGACCTTTTTGGGGTACCTGTTTTTTGACTCGACAACCTTGGAAAGGCTACGTTCAGACCAGGTTCGAAAACAGCGCCTGGCCTTTGCTTTTGAGCTGCACACAAGACCAGGCTTTGCGCAGCAAGTGCGCAAAGCGGACTTGGCAGTTACGAAATGTACTCTCTTTGTCGTTTCGTTTCGTCTCTTCAACAGAAAAAACGCGGGTCCTGAAGGGCGGCAGTCGCCTCCAGGACCACGCGTTTTCGTGTGGAAATGTTATGGATTTCAGCAAAATCCATTTATATTGTGATGTTTATAGAACATATTGCTTTAATTTTATATTCAAAGTAAATAAACCCTATATAATCTACTCTTTCATATGAGAATCCATTCATTTGCTCATGCGCTTCGATTCGCCTGTCGCAGGTGAAAGGAATGCTCCACCGCTCGCGCTTCTGAGTCGGGCCTTTCAGATCTCAGGCGACGGTATTGACAACCCCCAGAAAGACCGGTATCCCAGTCTCCTGATCCAGGATGGCATAGACGAAGGGGCGGTCCAGGGTTACTTCATAATCGTGGGATCTTCCAGCCAGGGACGCGCCGCAGGCGATTCCCGTCAGCGCCGCGGCCTTTGTGCCCTTTCGATTGACTGTGATCTGAGTCGCCTGCATCACAGAACTGATCCCTGCCTTCTGCCCGCCTTTAAAGAAGGACAGGTCGGCTGATTTCGTGAATGCCTTCCGGATGCCCATCTTCTGGAGGGCTGAAGTCAGATCGACCCAGTAGTCTGACGAAAACTCCGGCATCGTGACGCTGAGGGTGTCTGCTCCTCCGATCAGGTGCCTGCCCAGAAAGGCTTTCCGGAGCTTTCTCCCGCTGAGGCTCTTTAAGAAGGTGGAAAGGTCCGTCCCCTTCCCCGGGAGGAGACAGAGGCAGCAGAGATCACCATCCTGGTATTCCTTCACAAAGCCCTTCGCCCTTCCCAGCGTCAGATAAAAATGCTCAGAGCTCACAAGCATCGTGACCTTCTCTTTCTCGCCAGACGCGTTTGTAAAAGTCTGCTTCTCCCAGATCTGGGAGGCCTCATACGGCTCCTTCCATTTTCCCTGAAAAGCGGCCGCGTTCATCAGGCTGATGACTGTGTCATCTGGAAAGCTGTCCACCACGTGCCGGATC
The DNA here is from genome assembly GCA_902797665.1 of uncultured Lachnospiraceae bacterium. Lineage (GTDB taxonomy): Bacteria > Bacillota > Clostridia > Lachnospirales > Lachnospiraceae > Porcincola. Next base: position 1,262 of record CADBUA010000211.1, read on the forward strand.
ATCCCAAATGTGTTTCGGTCCGCCCAGTCATTGGCCTTCGCCACCGTTTCCCTGTCAAAGGGCACCGTGAAGAGCTCTGCCTGATAGTACTTTTGGGAAACATCGGTAAACGCTTTGTTCGGCTTCAGGCCGGTCTTCATCCAGATGGAGTTGGCCAGCCGGACCTTCGACTCTTTTGCTCCTGAAAGCCTCTGGTTGGTCTCAAGCACATAGGCGTGAAAGTCACTCAGGGCATACCCGCCTCCAATCACAGCCTCCATCTCTGAGCGGGTCTTTCCCTCTGCGCCGGCGGCGCAGAGGGAAAGGACCTCCGCCGCGGACAGCGGCGAGATCATGGCATTTCTTCCGGCCGCGATGTCCTCCCCTGCGCTCTCCCTGAGAAGGTCCAGGGCAAAGTCTGCCTCCCGATTCAAAAAAGTCTCTGCAGAAACTGCAGCAGCTTTAGTACCTGTAGAAACAGTAGAACTCCTGGAAGATGCCTCTGTCGAAAACATGCTGAAAAAACCAAAGAGCAGAGCCAGGAAGAAAAGCGTCAGGAAGAGAAGCGAAAGTGCCAGGTTTTTCCGCCGACTGCTCCTTCTTTCTGTCCTGATCCCGCTCCCAGGCGCTTTGCCGATTTCAGTCAGCTCTCCACCTGGGCCCCTGATCTCTTTCATGTCATCCTCCTTCCCGGCGTTTTCTCCGGTAGCGCTCCTGTTTCAGGGCGTCGTAGCTCTTCGCCCCGCCCAGAAGATCCATGTTGTAGACAACCTTGGAGTAGGGAAGATAGGCATTGACAATTCCATGCTTCAGGCCCGTTTCCCGTTGTATGTCCTGACAGTTCATTCCCCGCTTATGGAGAGAAGACACCAAGTTAAAGGTTTCATTGTCGGATTCATAGACACCGGCCGTGATCAGAAGCTTCCGGCACTTCACCGTGGACAGTTCTTTATAGCTTTTATTCTCCGTTCTGAGCTTCTCATTCACAGCATTCGCCACCGCGCGTATCCCAGGCGGCGTGCCATCTTCACTGATCATGGCGCAGTAGATTCTGCTGACCGTATCCAGCAATTCCTTCGTAATCTCCTTCTGGCTCAGCCTTTCCTGGTCTGTCCTCATCTATTCCTCCTCCCAGAGATCCCCTGGGTTTTCTCTTCCGTCCCTCACATTACTCCGCCTGAAATCTGTCCAGCACCTTCTCCAGAGCCTCATCCCGGCCGTCGAGACACACCAGGAGGGGGCGCGTCAGATCCAGGTTCACGAGACCCACGATGCTCTTTCCATCGATCGACATCTGATCGTTTTTCACCTCCACACGAAAGGCGCACTTCTCCGCTGCGCTGACAAGCGCTGTCACATCCTCCATCGAGCGCAATCTGATCTTTCTCTCCAACATTTCTCTGCCTCCACAAAGATGACTATTGTTCAGGAAGAACTTCAAAGCTGAACCCCCACAGCTCAAAGGGTGTAATGAGATGCTTTATCTTTCAGATCCCGGTATCCTGTCCGGGAATTGACTTCCATCCTGTCCAGGACACCGCCAGGGGTCACTCCCGGATGGGTCACCCGGATCCGCAGTACTTCTTCTACCAGTTTCGGGCTCAGGCCAAGGCTGTCCGCGATCTCTCCAGGCTTCTTCCCCCGGTCCATCCGGCGGAAGATTTCCTGGATGCGGAGCAGAGATGCTTCTGCGGGTTCCAGCGCCTTCATGATCTCTCCTCGATCCTTTGCCAGAGCCTCCATCTCCCCCGCGTCAGAGAGCTCGATCTTCTGCAGATCGAAGCTGCCCGAGGAAACTGTGAGAAGAACCATGGAGCTCTCCCGTCCAGAACGACTCCTCCCGGCACTCCCGGGATTCAGGAAGAGTATTCCTCCCTCTGTCTTTTCCAGATATCGATGGGTATGCCCCGTGATGACGATTCTCTCCTGTCCCCGCTCCCTGGGCAGGTCCGCTTTCTTGTGGGCGCACAGAAAAGAGACACCCTCCAGCTCAAAGCGGGATACAAGGGGCAGTGTTCTGAGTTCCAGATCCCCGTTGCCCCGGACTGCCTGAAAAAACGCCCCCTTTCTGAGAGAGGACTGAATCTCCCAAAGCACTTTCTGAGATGTAATGTCCCCGGCGTGGACCACAGCATCCACCTGCCCGATCAGTTCCCGGACCTCTGGCCGAAGCACGTTGTGGGTGTCGGAAAGCACCGCAATCTTCATCATCCTTCCGCTCCTCCTTGATCCCCATCCGCCAGTCATTTCACCTTTTTCCGTATTTTAGCATATGGGAGCTGAAAAGTTGAGATTGATACCGGGAGGCATTCGGATTTGCCAGCTGCCCGGGCGGTATAGGTCCGCCCGCTCCATCTTTGCATAGACGCTTCTGTATCCCGCAGGGATCCATGCGCTTTCCCTGACTCTTTGAAAGCCTGTCGGGAAAACCCTGACTCTATGGCATTTAATGGCGCGCTGCCGCCGCTCCCCTTGACAGAAAGCAGAGCCTCCTCTTACTATAAGCAGGAAACAGAATCGAACACTTATTTTTATTTTTTTGGTTTAATATTTCAAGAAAATAGTTCTTTTCATTTTGAAAGAATCTTTTTTCTGATTTTTTTAGTTTTGATTCATCGAAGATGCAATCCGTATAAATCCCTGGAGTGGATCACAGTGCGGGGGATCCCGCCGGACTGGAAAGGACAGGCATGGCAAAGGCAAAGGAAGCATCGAAGTCGACCGTCACAAAGCTCACAGCCGACGAAGAAAAACAGAAAGCCCTGGACGCGGCGATCGCCCAGATGGAGAAGGCATACGGCCAGGGGATTGTGATGAAGCTCGGTACCAAGAGCAGCTTGAACGTAGAAGCAATTCCAACGGATATCCTCTCCCTGGACATCGCGCTCGGAGTCGGCGGCCTCCCCAAGGGGAGAATCGTGGAGATCTACGGGCCGGAATCCTCCGGGAAGACGACCTTCGCCCTGACCGCTGTCGCGGCAGTTCAGAAGCGCGGCGGCATCGCCGGCTATATCGACGCGGAGCATGCCCTGGACCCGAATTACGCCAAGAACATCGGGGTCGACATCGACAACCTTTATATCTCCCAGCCGGACAGCGGGGAGCAGGCCCTGGAAATCTGCGATACGATGGTCCGCTCCGGCGCCATCGACATCGTGGTCATCGACTCTGTGGCGGCCCTGACACCAAAGGCAGAGATTGAGGGGGACATGGGAGACTCCCATGTGGGTCTTCAGGCCCGCATGATGAGCCAGGCCCTCCGCAAGCTGACCGCCGCGATCAGCAGAACCTCCTGCATCGTGATCTTCATCAATCAGCTGCGTGAGAAGATCGGCGTCATGTTTGGAAACCCCGAGACCACCACGGGCGGCAGAGCGCTGAAATTCTATGCTTCCGTCCGCCTCGATGTCCGCAGGGTCGAAGCCATTCGCCAGGGCGGAGATGTCATCGGCAGCCACACCCGCATCAAAGTCGTGAAGAATAAAGTGGCGCCCCCTTTCCGGGAGGCTGAGTTCGACATCATGTTTGGAAGCGGCATCAGCAAAAGCGGCGATGTGATCGATCTCGCCGCCGGCATCGATGTGATCCAGAAATCCGGTGCCTGGTACAGTTACCAGGGGGAAAAGATCGGCCAGGGGCGTGAGAATGCCAAAGCCTATCTGGAAGAGCACCCGGAGGTCTGCGAGGAGCTTGAGCGCAGGGTGCGGGCCCACTACGGGATCCCTTCCCCGGATGAAAGTACAGACAGTGCTGACAGTGCTGACGAAATAAAAGAAACAGACAGCTGACTTTTCTGCAGGCTGCTCTCCCCTCCCCCGCCCTCCGGGCGTGGGAGGGAGGGCTGCACAGATGCAGCCATGCCGTCTGGAAAACAATCGGCAGGGGCCATCCGGTCCCTGCCGATATTTCAGTTTCTGCCATGCCTGACCCGCTTCAGAGCCTTGAAGGCCGACCTGTCCTCCAGGCCCATCGCTTCTGCTCAGGTCTCCCGGTTTTTCCAGAACCAACAGAGAGCGAAAATGCCCAGGCAGGCCACAACGGCTGTCACGACCAGTTTCTTTTTCTCACTGAGTTTCTTCCACATCGGATCCCCCTCCTTTGCTTTACACGATTCTGATTGTCATATCCAGAAATACAGCTGTCAAGTTCTCCAGGATTCTTGTCTGGGTTTTGTCTGGGCTTTTGTCTGAGATTCTGTCTGATTTTCTGACTGAAGTTCAAAAAAGTCGTCTCCTTTTTCCCCTTGCAGCTGTCCAGTCGCAAGCCCCTGTAGGCATTCGGCCGGGCTGAGGCGCCTGCGCCCCTCCCCGAAGCCCGCGGGCAGCTCTCGATGCACAGGGCTCTCCATTCGTATCTCCAGAATTTCAGAAGTCGCTTTTATCGAGCCTTCGCTCAATTGAGGATTTCCTCCCTGACAGCTTTGTCCGCCAGAGTCCCTATACTCGCAGCCTTGAGAATTTGCTGCCTGTCGTCCGTAGCCGCGGGTATAACTGCCCTCCCCTTTGCCATGGGGTCGCCATGAACGTCTCGGATTTGTCAGCGCTGAGGTGGACCAGCTGGCCAACTGGCTTGGCAGGCGGGTTACCCCCCGCTATGTTCCAGAACCTGCCTGGACGCACGCTTTTGAACTTTGTCCCTCCCTTGGTGACAAGTGGGCAAAGCGGACTGGACAGTTACTTCTCCTTTTCCATGTTCTCTCTTCTTTTCCCAAATTTACGCTTGCATGAGAGAAGCCCGAAGCCGATCCCGTAGGCACCGCCCAGGATAACGGCAAGCCAGACTGCGGACGCGAGAAGGGACTGATCATAGACCCTCAGGAAGGGGTAGGGTCCCTCCGTGACTCTGAAAAGGTTCAGGATGATCATCACCAGGGCATAGAGAAAGGTCGCCAGAAAAGCCAGGCCGGCATCCTGTCTCCTGAGCGTGCTCGCATCCTCAAAGAAGAGAAAGCTTACAAAAGAACACAGGGGTACAAGCAGATGCGTCACCCGGAAGGTTCCCGTGAAGAGAAGGATATACCATCCCATCGGCCCAGTCATGGGCGAAAGAACCAGGACCACGACCAGGAAGGTGATGCTGAGAACAGTAGTCGTGAGATAGCGGGCAAGCTCTGTAAAACGCGACGTCTTCCCGTGATGCAGCCAGTCCGCGATGTAGAGAAAGGCGCACAGGAGGGCAAGGAAGTTGCTGTCGTTGGTGTAATAGAAAAAGGTATTCTCATCGGCCGGGATCAGAACCAGCCAGGCCAGACATTCAAGCCCCGCGATCACAATGTTCAAACCAAGCGCAGTCTTTTCTGCTTTTGTCGATCTTTCCATCGGTCTCCTCTTCAAGAGCACCAGGCGCTGATTGCTCTCATTCAGCCCCTTTGCTGTCTTTTTTCTGTCTCTTTGTCTGATCTGAGCCGAGATATGGTAGCGCGGAGAGAAGTTCTGCGCAAGTCTTCTTTCATTTATTCTCCGCTCCTTAGCGGTTACGAATAAGCCCAGCCCTTTGTTTTCATGGGGTTTCGGGCCTTTTTTGGGTCAAAAAAAGTTGTTCACTCCGGCCTACTGCTCTGCTTAGGGACGGAAGGCTGAGAACATCCGCTACAAGGTTGGTGCTCTGATCTACATGGCGAAGAACAACA